>CAMZLH010000011.1 GCA_947311565.1 uncultured Nitratifractor sp. | reverse complement strand
TTTTATCATATATTAAGAAACAAATGCAAATTAAGAATTTATATAAAGATTATACACTTCAAACACTACTTGATAAAGTAGATGTTATTGAGTGCTTTGAGTATCCAAACAGAAAACTCAGAGTCGGAGAAATCTTAGAAAAACAAAAAGAGATTTTTAAGGCAATGGAGGTTGATATCCCTCGTTAGGTGTTGGGGAATGTAGGTTTTAACTCAACTTGTTTAAGGTTTTCTTTTTTACTATCTAGCCACTCTCTTAAAAAGCCTACACCAAACACACCACCAACAGCTATATGTGTTGAAGAGACAGGTAGCCCAAGTTGAGAGGCAATAATTACAGTAATTGCAGCTGCCATCATAATAGAAAATGCTCGCATTGGGTTTAAATCTGTAATCTCTGTACCAACTGTTTTAATAAGTCTTGGACCAAAAAGAGCCAAACCAATAGATATACCAACACCACCTGTTATCATTACCCATAAAGGAATTGCAGCTTTTTTAGATATTGCCATATTTGTTAGAGCATCATTAACATCGGCAAGTGGTCCAACAGCATTTGCAACATCATTTGCCCCATGTGCAAAACTAAGCATTGCTGCAGAGAATATTAAAGGTATTGTAAATAAAGAGTTTAAGTTTTCTCCGTTAGTATCCATCTTTCCAACTTTTTTTCTAACAGCAGGTGCAACAAAAAAGTAACTAACAAATCCACCAATTGCTCCAAATGTTAAAGCAAGTATAAATGTTGGTTTTTTAGTTTGTGGTAAGAAGCTAAGGGCATGAGTTAAATCTTTCCATACATGTTTTAGTCCCTTTAGTGTAAGATATGTAAAAAATGCTGTTACCATTAGTGCAACTAAAATTGAACAATTTTTTTAGCAGCAGATAATTTATCCTCTTTATATAAAATCTGTGTTTTTATTATATATAAAAATCCTGCAGCAATCAGTCCACCAAGAAGTGGAGATATTATCCATGATGCTACAATTTTTCCCATGGTGCCCCAGCTAAACTATAGCAAAACCGCCTGCAGCGATACCCGCACCTAAAACACCACCAACTATAGAGTGTGTTGTAGATACAGGTGCTTTAAGCCAAGTAGTAAGGTTTAGCCAAAGAGCAGCTGCAAACAGAGCAGCACTCATAGCATATACAAACACTATGGCATTACCACTAAATGCAGCAGGGTCTATTATTCCCTTCTTTATTGTGCCAACAACATCTCCACCCGCTATCAATGCACCACTTGCCTCGAATATAGAAGCAATTATAATTGTACCTGTAATTGTTAAAGCTCCAGCACCAACTGCAGGTCCAACATTATTTGCAACATCATTTGCACCAATATTCATTGCCATATAAGAGCCAAATAGTGCAGCCATAATCAAGAAACCACCATTTGCACTATCTCCAATAATTGTACTTGCATAGTATGCAACTAATGATGCAAATATTGCACCAATAATAATCTTACCTATTATTTAACATAACCATCCTTATTAAGAGTTTTATAATTCTACCCTTTTGGTTATTAAAGCAAAATTATCTAATATAAAAGAGTAATATTAATATGTTATTTAAGTCTAATCTGCAATAAACTAGTTAATTTTTTCTTGAGCTAACTCTACAAAAATATTATTTAAAATTGAATGAGTCTCTGACTTTGGTAAGAGCTTTATATCTTTAGCTTCAGGATTGTTTTTAAAAGATACCCTTCCATGGTTATCTACTTTAATACTCCCATGCACTTCGTCCCATATATCTATTTTATTCCACTTAGCACCCAATGCAGAGTAAAGTAGTGCCGATGCATCCCAAGTGCAATTAGTAGGATCTGTAGCTTTGGAGTTAGCTCCATACATAACATTTAATGCAAAACTCATTGGGCTCTCTACATCAGCCTTAGCTAACTCCCGATAAGCTTGTCCAGGATATCCACATCCAGCATTTACATCTATCAAAACTACAGGAACTGGTGTACTCTTTACAACATATGAAGAGGAACTTACAGCAGCTCTATGATACTTACCAAATGCACCAAAATTCATATCCCAATTGCTATTATCTGTTCCACCAACCATAACAACTTTTGATACTCTCTCTTTTACTAATTGATATCCATTACATATATCTTGCTCTTTTAGTAGTGACTCTATATTGTAAGAGTTACCCATAACAGCAATTGCAATCTTCTCTCCTTCAGGTACAGACTCCAAAACTTCACAATATTTAGTGATCACTTCATCTCTTTGGCTATCTAAGATACCATCATTTTCAAACTCACTTAAATCACTACTTGTACCTCTGTAAGATGAAGATAGAGGTGGATAGTGACTATATATACTCTCTTGTACTCTAGTGTCACTTCTATATGAAGCTACAATTGGTATTTCACTATATCCATAGTAGTGTGTTATAGATGATAGTAAAAGAGATCTCTTGTTATTAGTGTCTACACCAGATATTCCAATTACTCTTATATCTACTAAGCCTTTTGCTTGTAGAGTCATTGCCGCACTCAATGTTTGTGCAATATCATTATCACTTAAAGAGTCATCATCAAAAATTACAGATCTTGCATTATTTGATTTTACCTTTGTAGAAGCTTCTTGTTTATAAAATTCAAAAGCATCACATCCAGAAAATATGTATAGTGATAATATAATAGATACCATTTTATTCATAATTTAATCCCGTTTTTTCTTATTATAATATTAACTACTTACTTTATACTTATGAAATAGAGATTATACACATTTTTTTAACTTATTTTTTGGATATAATTATATTTATGAAAGATAAGTTAAATAGAATAAGAAATAATCCAAAATTTAAGCAAGAGATAGATAAATTAAAACCTAAACGAAATATTTGGGGATTATTGGGAGTTATACTCTTTTTTTTTCTACCAGAGTTACTAAATATTTTATACTATAAAGAGATAAATATATGGATCTATAACTATGCACTAAATGCGCCAAACCAACAGATGGCAGATCTACTTATTTGGTTAGGTAAAAAGAGTTTTGATGGAGAGTTAAGCTATATAAATATTGCACTAGGAGTAATATTCTTAATATGGCTCTTTAAAAAAGATTAATTAATAATATAAAAGGATCTCTAATCCTTTATATCATTAATTAGTGGTTGCTATATTGATCTACTACTGTATGACAGCTATCTTTAGCTAGTAGATAACCTATATATAAACCTAGAACACCAGCCAATAATGCACATAATGGAATTTCTAATAATAACTCTAACATCTTTTAATCTCCTAATATTTTAAATTCAACACGTCTATTTTTTGCTCTATTAGATGCACTTCTATTTTTAACTAATGGCTTACTCTCACCATAACCTTTTGTTTTGAATCTAGAGCCATCTAAGCCAAACTCTATAAGAGCTTTTTTGACTGAATCTACACGCTCTTGAGAGAGCTTTAAGTTGTATTTTTCTGATCCTATACTATCTGTATGTCCACCAATCTCTAACTTAACATTAGGGTATTTTTTAAGAACATTATATATCTTTTTAATTGTATCTACGCCTTTATTGGTAATTGTAGAGCTATCTAATTCAAACTCAATATTTTCAATTTTTAAAATATTTTTTATTTCACTAATAGCTTTTTTACCCTCTTCTTGAATTTTTTCTTTTTCTACAGTTGGTTCTTGTAGTTTGTGGCTACTATTACTATCATCTTTTTTAATTATAGGCTTAGAGTCTGGATTTAATGGATTTGTTCTGGCATTTTTTTCATCAATATTACTAAAACCATCACCATCGCTATCATTTTTAGGGTTACTATCTTCTGCATCTAGTTCATCAACAACACCATCATTATCTGCATCTAATTTTACTGACTCAATAAGATCACTTTTGCCATCACCATCACTATCTTTCCCCTGCTCTATTCTATCTACTTTACCATCACCATCACTATCTTTTTCAATTTTAGAGTTAGGATCTAATGGGTCTGTTCCGGCATTTTTTTCATCAATATTACTAAAACCATCACCATCGCTATCATTTTTAGGGTTACTATCTTCTGCATCTAGTTCATCAACAACACCATCATTATC
>CAMZLH010000010.1 GCA_947311565.1 uncultured Nitratifractor sp. | reverse complement strand
TGTATTTTTTATCCTTAAAAGTATTTACTATAATTAGTAGATAAATCTCTAGGGTCTAGTAAACTTTAGAGACTATTTTTCCTAAAATTCTTCAATAGTATAGCATATAAAACTTTAACCCACATAGATATAAAAGAGAGTATATTAGAAGCATAAAAAATAAATTAAGCTTACTAGAAGTTAAACTATTTAAAAAAATAATATTTTGATTGGTTGCGGGAGACGGATTTGAACCGCCGACCTTCGGGTTATGAGCCCGACGAGCTACCTAGCTGCTCTATCCCGCGATAGAATAAGTTTTAGAGAAAATCTCTAAAATGGATGGGGTAGAGGGATTCGAACCCCCGAATGTTGATACCAAAAACCAATGCCTTACCGCTTGGCGATACCCCAACTTTCAAGCACGTTTGCTTTGTGATTGGAATAATAGCACTTTTTATCTTTAATGTCAATAGTTTTTGAAAAAAAAATTAAATTTTTTTATTTTATTCTTATTTATATTTAAAATAATATTATTTTGGTATAATATTATATTCCAATTAATGGTCATAAAGGTTTATAATGTCAGAAGCAATAAAAAGAGTCGAAGAGGCTATAAAAGATATTAAAAGAGGCAAGATGGTAATTATGATGGATGATGAAGATAGAGAAAATGAAGGTGATTTAGTATATGCCGCCACTCTATCTACTCCTGAAATGGTTAATTTTATGGCTAAAGAGGCTAGAGGTTTAATATGTACACCTGTATCTAAAGAGATTGCAACTATATTAGAGTTGATTCCTATGGTAAATAGCAATGACTCTAATCATGAAACTGCTTTTACAGTATCTATAGACTCTGCTAATGCTACAACTGGTATATCAGCTATAGAGAGAGATGATTGTATAATCAAACTAGCTTCACCACTTGCAAAAGTAAATGATTTCGTTAGACCTGGGCATATATTTCCACTAATAGCTAAAGATGGTGGCGTTTTAGTTCGTACAGGGCATACAGAAGGCTCTATAGACCTTTGTAAACTTGCAGGGCTAGCACCAGCAGCTGTTATTTGTGAAATAATTAAAGATGATGGGACAATGGCAAGATATGATGACCTACAAGAGTTTAAAGATAATCATAATTTAAAGATTGTCTATATATCTGATATTGTTGAGTATCGTTTAGCCAAAGAGCAACTAATTAAAGAGATATATAAGGAAAGAATTAATTTTTTTGATGTCGATGTAGAGAAAATTATTTTTAAAGATCATCTAAATAGAGAGCATACTGTTATAAAGTTTTATAATACTAATAAGATCGAAAATGTAAAATTTCATAATATAGGGTTAGATGTTACACTACTTTTAAGTCAAAAGTGCTACAAAAATTTAACTAAATCTATAGAGTACCTAAAACAAAATGGTGGAGTATTAATATTCTTAGATACCAAGATAATATCTCACGAACAAGCAAAAGAGTATGGCGTAGGTGCACAAATACTAAAATCTTTAAATATAGAAGAGATAAACTTAATTACTTCTCATAAAGATACAGAGTTTGTAGGTCTAAGCGGATTTGGATTAAAAGTAGGAAAAACTATAGAGCTATAAGAGTTTCATCTCCTTTATATACTCTATAAGATATCATAACTATTTTACAAATTAAGCCACAATTGTGACAATATTTAAAATATATAGATAACCTCAAATAAATTTTTGGAGTTATAGCTCTTTTTAAACTCTATAATAGCAAGGTTTGCTTAGTTTTTTAGCAACCTGAAATTTTGCCTTAATACTGATACACTTAACCATTCTACTCACTCCTAACCAAAAGCACCAAACAAGCTTAAAACTTAATATAGTATAATAGCACAAAAAATTTACTGGAGATATAATGGGTTTAGGAATTGGGCTTGTAGGGTTACCAAATGTAGGAAAGTCTACAACTTTTAATGCTTTAACAAAAGCACAGAATGCTGAGAGTGCTAACTATCCGTTTTGTACTATTGAGCCAAATAAGGCTGTTGTACCTGTGCCTGATAGTAGACTTGAAGAGTTGGCTAAGATTGTTAATCCTGAGAGAATTCAATACTCTACAATCGATTTTGTAGATATTGCTGGGCTTGTAAAGGGTGCAAGTCGTGGCGAAGGGCTTGGAAATAAGTTTTTATCTAACATTCAAGAGACAGAGGTTATTTTGCAAATAGTTAGATGTTTTGAAGATGAGAATATTACCCATGTAGAGGGTTCTATTGACCCTATTCGTGATATAGAGATTATAGAAACAGAGCTTCTGCTTGCAGATATTGATGCTTTAGAGAAGAGAGTTTCTAACTTAGAGAGAAAAGCAAAGGGTAACGACAGAGATGCAAAGGCTCAGCTAGAGGTTGCTAAAGAGCTTTTGGTTCATGTAGAAAATGAGAATCCAGTTAGTACTTTTGATAACGATAGTGACGCTTTTGAGACACTCTTAAAAGAGATGAGATTTTTAACTGCAAAAGAGATTATATATGGTGCAAATGTAGATGAAGATGGGCTTGAAGAGGATAACGAGTATGTTAAGACTCTTAAAGATTACGCAGCTAAGCACAACCGTGAAGTTATTAAACTTTGTGCTAAAATAGAAGAGGAGATGGTTAGCTTTGATGAAGAGGAGAAGCAAGAGATGCTTGAGTCTTTAGGTGTAGAAGAGTCGGGGCTTGATCAAATTATTAGAAAAGGGTTTGATAAACTAGGACTTATGAGCTACTTTACAGCAGGTGTAAAAGAGGTTCGCTCTTGGACAATAAGAAAAGAGACAATAGCGCCAAAAGCTGCTGCTGTTATTCATAACGATTTTGAAAAGGGTTTTATTAGAGCCGAAGTTATAAGTTATAGTGATTTTATAGAGTTTAGTGGTGAATCAGGAGCTAAAGAGGCTGGTAAAATGAGACTAGAAGGTAAAGATTATATTGTTCAAGATGGCGATGTAATGCACTTTAGATTTAATGTTTAAGGAAAAATATGAGAATTAAAATAGCACTGCTAACTACTTTTTTACTACTAAATGGTTGTGCAGATAAAACTGCTAAAGCAACATCTAAATTTATTAAAGATTATAAAATTAATCTAAAGGTAGATGAGGCTATATCTAAAATTAGTGAAAATTTAAAGAGTAAAAACTATACAATTATCTCTACTTTTGATCATGAAAAAGAGGCTTTAAAATTAAAGCAGATGCTATATCCTACTAAAACAATTAGTCTATACAACTCTAAAATATCTACTAAATTAATTCAATGTAATGCTTCTATAGCTTTAGAGATGCCAATAAAAATTGCAATATACTCTAAATTAAATGGAGATACACATATATCGTATACAGATCCTGAGTATTGGAGCTTAAAACATAATATTAAAGATGCAGATTGTCTTAATTTGGTTATGCTTATTAAAAGTGATATAAATAGTATTACTACTCTCCTTGGTGCAAAATAGATGAAACCGTCAGAAATACTCCAAGAGCTTAAAGATGCACTAAATTTAAATAGGGCTCAAATGATGCATATTTATAGCTTAGAAGATTTTTTAATCTCTAAAGATAGATTAGATAGTATATTAAAAAATAGTTCTAAAAAAAATAGTTCAAATGCTACTTATGAAGAGCTAGGTATCTTTTTAGATGGATTAGTTCAATATAAAAGAGGTCTATCTAAACAAGAGTCTCAAGAGGAAGCCATTTTAGATAACAACTTAATATTCAAAAAATTAAGAGTAGCTCTAAATTTAAAAGAGTATGAACTTATTATGATTTTTGAGTTAGCAGAGTTTACTATTAGCAAATCTATGCTAAAAGATATATTTAGATCTCCAGCTCATCCTAAATATAAAGAGTGTACAAATGCGACTATTAAAGCTTTTTTAATTGGATTAAATGAGTTCTATTTTGATAGTGGAGAGTATCTATAACTACCTATGTATAGGTTAGGTAGCTCTGCACTACCCTGCTTTAAATATATAGCTTCTTAATAACTTCATTAATTACACTATTTGCACTCTCTAAACTACTTCTACTATTATCATTAATTTTTACTCCAGCTGCTACTGGTGTGTTCATTAAATCCAATAACTCATCTAAAATTAGTTTGCTCTTCTCTATCTCTAGTTTACTAGCTCTTTGTAGTGAATCTACACCATCTTCGGGTTGCTCAATAAATAGCATTCTTCTTATCTTCGCATTTTGCTCTTGTAGAATAATATCATATTTTTGCATTACTGAGTCGATGTTTTCAATATGTCTGCTCAACTCATTAATATCATATACTTTATTGTCAATATTAAATATATACTCTTCTAAATCTTTTTCTGCTTTTTCTGCATATCTTATATTTTTACCCTTTTGCAGCCAAGTAGCAACTTTATATAGTATTGCTCCAACTGAAAATGCAGCTACGCCAACTAATGCATATCCAGCAATAGCAGACTCTTTTATATTAATTAACTCTCCATACTTTAGTGCGATAGTATCCAAATTTGTTTTTTGCATAAATGTTGCTACATTTAATGGTAAATTACTTATTTTGCTACCATATAAACTTGCACCAGCTACTGTAGCCACAGCACCTAAAACAGCATATAAAAGCCCTTTAGCAATACCTTTAGATGGAGTTTTTATCTTCATTAACTCCTCTTTATTATCCTCTTTTATCTCTGCAATAATACTCTTTGCATCGACTAAAGAGTCAACATTTAACTCTTTTAAAAGTTCTATTGTAGTAGCGACAGTAGTATCTGTAATTTCATTCTCTTTTTTAATAAATTTAGTAGATATCTCTTTTAGATTATTATCAGTCTCTAGATACTCACTATATTTTTTAGATGCACTATCTTTAATACCTTCTACTTTTTCTGCCACACTAGTTTCTCTATTAGATACTTTTTGAACCAACTCCTCTTTAGGTTCTTCTATCTTAACATTTTCATCTAGTTTATCTTGATACTCTCTATCTATATCATCAATTATATCTTTTTTATCCTCGCCACTCATACAAAATCCTTTAATTTAATTCTCTTTTATAATGATAGCAAAAATTATTAGTTTTTTACAAAAAATTTAAGTATAATTCGAAAAAAAATGAGGTAAGTATATTTGGAATTGATATTTTATATAGTAGTAGCCCTACTTTCGCTATCTGTTTTAGTCTTTTTTCATGAGTTAGGTCACTATAGTGCTGCAAAGTTCTTTGGTGTAAAAGTAGAGAGATTTAGCATTGGCTTTGGTAAGGTGCTCTTTAAAAAAGAGTGGTTAGATACAGAGTGGGCTTTTGCTCCTATACTTCTTGGTGGATATGTAAAAATGAAAGGTCAAGATGATGCTAATCCTCTTAATAGGAATAGTGACCCAGATAGCTATACATCTAAAAATCCATGGCAAAGAGTAATTATACTTTTAGCTGGACCTTTAGCAAATATTATATTAGCTTTTTTTATATACTTAACTATTGCACTAAATGGAGCACCAGTATCTACAGCAGTTAACTATGTTTCACCTATTATTGGAAAAGTTATGCCAAATACTCCTGCACTAAAAGCTGGCTTACAAAGTGGGGATAAAATTATATCTATTGGTGACTCTAATATTAAATATTGGTATGAAATTAAAGATGCCATAGAGAGCAATAAACCACCATTTAATATTAAAATAAGTAGAGCAAATAGAGTTATAGATGTAAGTTTAAACCCAGTAGTTCAAGATAGTATAAATGATTTTAATGAAACTATTAAAAGAAAAATTATTGGTATAATACCACAAGTTAATAGGGGGGAAATAGTTAACTTCTCTATTTTAGGCTCTTTAAAATATGCATATAATGAAACTGTTAAATCTACACTTTTAATAACTAAAGGTATACAAAAGATTTCAACTGGCGAGGTAGAGTCTAAAAATATTGGTGGTGCTATTACAATTTTTGATATATTAATTAAATTTGCAAAAGAGGGTATTATATATTTAATATTTATAATGGCACTAATTTCAGTCAATTTGGGTGTATTAAACCTACTTCCAATACCTGCTTTAGATGGTGGGCATATTATGTTTAATATATATGAAATGGTAACTAAAAAAGCACCTAGTGAGAAGATATTATATATATTAACACTTGCTGGATGGATCTTTTTAATTGGTTTAATGGTTTTTGGTATGTACAATGATATTAATAGAATATGGGGGTAATAATGATTTTAGATAAAGAGAGATTAAGAGATAATCTAGATAGAGTTATATGGAAAATAGAAGAAGCAAGATTACAAAGAAGTGAACACTTAATTGTTCAAATGTGTGTAGTTAGTAAATATACAGATATAGAAAATATTAAAACTCTATACCAACTAGGGCAAAGAAACTTTGGAGAGAATCAGGTAAAACAGTTAGATGATAGAAGTAGTACTTTAGACGAGCTTCCTTTAGCTTGGCATATGATAGGTAACTTACAAAAAAATAAAATTAATAAACTTATAGAGTTAAACCCTCTACTTCTACAATCTTTAGATTCACTAGAGTTAGCAAAAGAGTTAGATAAAAGATTGAAAGTTAAAGGTAAAACTTTAAGTGCTTTGCTTCAGATAAATAGTGCTAATGAGGCTACTAAGAGTGGAGTAAGCAGTGCAGAAGCTATAGATATATATCAAGAGATAAAAGAGGAGTGTAGCAATATAGAGCTAAAAGGTGTAATGAGTATTGGTGCACATGTAGATGATACAAAAATTATTCAAGATAGCTTTAATTCTACATATAAAATTTACGAAACATTACAAAATAGTGGTGCTACAATATGCTCTATGGGAATGAGTAGTGATTATAAGTTAGCAATTAAGTGCGGCTCTAATATGGTACGTATTGGGAGTGCCCTTTTTGAGTAAAAAAATCTTAGTACATATTTGTTGTTCTGTAGATAGTCACTATTTTTTACAAAAGATGCAAACAGAGTATCAAGACTCAAAACTTATAGGTTTTTTTTATGATCCTAATATCCACCCATACAGTGAGTACTATTTAAGATTACTAGATGTAAAAAGAAGTTGTAAGATACTTGATATTGAGCTTATAGAGGGTGAGTATGACTATATTAACTGGATAGAAGCAACTAGAGGCTTAGAGAATGAGCCAGAAAAAGGTGCAAGATGCTCTATCTGCTTTGATAGACGCTTCTATATAAGTGCTAAGATGGCTAAAGATATTGGAGCTACACATTTTACATCAACTCTTCTCACATCTCCTAAAAAGAGTTTAAAACAGCTTAAAAGTAGTGGTGATGCATTGGCAAAAGAGTTTAATATAGAGTTTTTGGCCCCAGATTATAGAAGTAATAGTGGTACACAAGAGCAAAATATTATTGCAAAAAAAGATAAGTTATATAGACAAAATTATTGTGGTTGCCTATATGGGCTAAAGCAGCAAAGAGAGTCACAAGATAGACTACTAGATGAGTTAAGGTCTCCCATATCGAATCAGTTATTGCCAAACTCTATAGAGGATAAAATTAGACTATACAAAAGAAGAGAAGAGCTAGAGTCTTTAAATATAGATTATGAAATAGTTAAACATAGATTTTTAAACTATAGAGTAACTAGAGCTTTAGTTAAGAGTAAAAAAGAGAGTTTAATCTCTCATATACTACCCTACTCTACTATTAGAAACAACTACTCTAGAGGTAGAGTAGAAAAAGAGTTATATGGTATATACTACTTTAACAGAGATGAGATAAAATTTATAACACTAAAATTTTATAATGAGTTAGCAAATACAAATTATAAGAGTATATTGGAACTAATAGATAATCCACCTATATTTAATGAAGAGATTAAAATTAGAGAAAAAATTACAAAATCACCATGCGATTTAAGTGCAATTTTTGTTCTAGATTGCATAGAATTTCAGAAATATGAGATAAATTTATATGCAAAAGCTTATGAAGATGTAAAAGAGGAGATTGTGCAAATAGAACCTAAATAAAGGCACTATAAAGCATATTTAAAAGCATATTTAACCAATTTTTTGATAGAATATACAGATTTTTATAGAAAGGTTTAATATGCTATATAATGTAATGCAAATTCAAGATATTCTTCCACATAGATACCCATTTCTTTTAGTAGATAGAGTAACAGATTTAGATCCAGGTAAGATGATAGAGGGGTACAAAAACGTATCAATTTCTGAGCCAATTTTTCAAGGACATTTTCCTGATCATCCTATATACCCAGGAGTTATGATTATAGAAGGTATGGCGCAAGCTGGTGGTGTTTTAGCATTTAAAAGTATGGATGCAAAAGGTCAAAATGATACAAAAGATAAAGTTGTATACTTTATGAGTATAGATAAAGCAAAATTTAGAGCTCCTGTAGTTCCTGGTGATAAGCTAGTTTATAAACTTACTGTTATAAAAAACAGAGGTAATGTTTGGCATTTAGATGGTAAAGCTTATGTAGATGAAAAACTTGTTACAGAAGCTGAACTTAAAGCTATGATAGTAGATAAGTAATGTCTAATATTCATCCTACTGCCATCATTGAAGATGGTGCTAAAATAGGTAATGGCGTTACAATAGGTGCATATAGCTATATATCTAAAGGTGTCTCTATTGGCGATGGTACAACTATAGGTACTCATACTATTATTGAAGGCTCTACAACTATTGGTAGAAATAATGAAATATTTTCTCATGCAGTAATTGGTTCAATTCCACAAGATTTAAAATTTGATGGTGAAAAGGTAGAGTTAATTATTGGAGATAATAATAAAATTAGAGAGTTTACTCTTATTAATCCAGGTACAAAAGGTGGAGGATTTATAACAAAAATAGGGAATAATAACCTACTTATGGGATATGTTCATATAGCTCACGATGTAATTATTGGTAATAGATGTATATTAGCAAATGCAGCAACACTTGCTGGACATGTAGAGCTAGGAGATGGTGTTGTTGTTGGTGGTTTTACTCCAATTCATCAATTTGTAAAAGTAGGTGAGCTAGCAATGGTAGCAGGTGCAAGTGCCGTAAGTCAGGATGTTCCTCCATACTGTTTAGTTGAAGGTAATCGTGCAAAACTTAGAGGTTTAAACTTAACAGGTTTAAGAAGACATATAGATAGTGACGACACAAATGAATTGAAAAAAGCATATAGAGATCTATTTAATGGTGGGAAACCAAGAAAAGATGTAGCAGAAGAGTTATTATCTAGTAAAAATATATATGTAGTAAAATTAGCAAAATTTATTTTAGACTCTAAAAGAGGTGTCGCAGTTAAAAGGAGTAATATTTAATGAAACAGTGTAGTTTTTGTGGTACAACAGAAAAAGAGGAGTTACCACTAGTAGCAGGTCAAAATGCTTATATTTGTAGTAACTGCATAGTATCAGCTTACAAGATACTTTTTGGAGATGAAGTAACAACAAGTAACTCTTTTCAAGAGTTAAAAGAGGAGATAGAGAATTTAACTCCAAAAGCGTTAAAAAGCTTTATCGACAACTATGTTATTGGTCAAAATGATGCTAAGAAAACACTTAGTGTTGCAGTATATAATCACTATAAAAGAATATTAAGAGAAGATATTAGCAGTAGCGATACTGAGATATCTAAATCTAATATTTTACTTGTTGGTCCAACAGGTAGTGGTAAAACTCTATTAGCTCAGACAATTGCAAGATTTTTAGATGTACCAATTGCAATAGCTGATGCTACAAATTTAACAGAAGCAGGATATGTTGGTGAAGATGTAGAGAATATTTTAACAAAATTACTGCAAGCTTCAGATGGAGATGTAGAAAGAGCAGAAAAGGGCATTATATTTATAGATGAAATAGATAAAATTGCGAGAGCTGGAGAGAATAGATCTATAACAAGAGATGTATCTGGGGAGGGTGTTCAACAAGCATTACTTAAAATTATAGAGGGATCTATTGTAAATATATCTCCAAAAGGTGGTAGGAAACACCCTAATCAAGAGTTTATACAGATAGATACTTCTAATATTCTCTTTATATGTGGTGGTGCATTTGATGGAGTAAAAGATATTATAGAGAGAAGAGTTGGTGGTAATACACTAGGGTTTGGACATAAAAAGAGAACAAAAGATGAGAATAAAAATATTTTATCTATTTTAGAGCCAGACGATTTAGTTACATATGGTCTAATACCAGAACTTATAGGGAGACTTCACATATTAACAACACTCAAAGAGATATCAGTAGAAGATATGGTAAGAATATTAACTGAGCCTAAAAACTCATTAATAAAACAGTATAAAGCACTATTTGAAATCGATGGTGTAAAGCTAACTTTTGAAGATGAAGCCTTAAGAGCAATTGCTAGCAAAGCATTAACAAGAAAAACTGGTGCGAGAGGTTTAAGATCAATTTTGGAAGAGATTTTATTAGATATAATGTATCAACTTCCTGAACTTAAAGGGTATGAGGCTATAATTACAGAAGAAGTTGTAGAAAAAATGGCAGAACCTCTACTACTAAAAAATAAAAAAAGTGCTTAAGGGGAAAAAGTGGGATTATTTAAGAATTTATTTGGTTTTTTATCGCAAGATTTAGCGATTGATTTAGGTACAGCCAATACTCTTGTATTAGTAAAAGGTAAAGGTATAGTAATTAATGAACCTTCTGTTGTTGCTGTTAAAATAAATCGTGCTGGGCAAGAGGAGATCTTAGCAGTAGGACAAGAGGCAAAAGATATGGTTGGTAAAACACCAGGTAGTATAAAAGCTATTCGTCCTATGAGAGATGGCGTTATTGCTGATTTTAATACTACAGAGATGATGATAGAGTATTTTATTAAAAAAGTTAATGGATCTAGCTTTCTATCTTCTCCTAGAATAATTATTTGTGTTCCTTATGGATTAACTCAAGTAGAGAGAAAAGCAGTTAGAGAGTCTGCACTAAATGCAGGTGCTAGAAGTGTCTATTTAATTGAAGAGCCTATGGCAGCAGCAATAGGTGCTGGTTTACCTGTTAAAGAGCCAAATGGTAATTTAGTTGTAGATATTGGTGGCGGTACAACAGAGATTGGTGTTACATCTTTAGGTGGATTAGTAATTAGTAAATCTATAAGAGTAGCGGGAGATAAACTTGACAGTGCTATTATGGATTATGTTAAAAAGAACTTCAACCTTTTAATTGGAGACAAGGTAGCAGAGAACCTTAAAATTGATATTGGTACAGCAATAAAATTAGATGAACCTCTATCTACAAATGTAAAAGGGCGTGACCAAGTTGAAGGTATATTAACTTCTGTAGAAGTTAATAGTGAACATATCAGAGAAGCTATATCTGATCCTCTGCACCAAATAGCTGAGGCACTGAAGAGTGTTTTAGAGCAGACTCCTCCAGAACTTGCAGGAGATATTGTTGAAAACGGTATTATATTAACAGGTGGTGGTTCTTTAATTAGAGGTTTAGATAAGTACCTATCTGACACTGTTAAACTTCCGGTTTACATTGCTGAAGATCCTCTTTTAGCTGTTGCTAAAGGAACTGGTGAAGCTTTAAATCAAATAGATCTTCTTCAGCAAACTAGCTATGAAGATTAATCTATAGCATGAGACAAAGAAGCTTAATACTTCTTCCACTACTAATTGCTCTTTTTATTATACTTACAAAGTATAATGGAGCAGTTAAAAGCTTTTTTTTAGATTTTATAAATCCAGTAAAGATGGCTTATCTAAATTTAACTGAAATTAGTGATAGTTATATGAAACAACAAGCTAGTATTTTAAGTTTAAAAGAGGAGAACTCTAATTTAAAAAAACTTCTTAATGAACAATCTAACTATATAGAGCAACTTTCAAAAATCTACAAAATTGTGCCATCATTAATAAAAAAGCCATATAAAAATATCTATATTGTAAATACAATATCATATGTTAAACTAAATAAATTAAATGAGATAATATTAACTACACCAAAAAAACTATTAGATAGTAAAAAAAAGTTATTTGGTGTAATGCAAAACGACTATGTAGCAGGAGTAGCACATATTGCTGATGGAAAACTATATGCATATCTACTATCTCATCCTAAATGTAATTTTAGTGTATCTATAGGTAAAAATTATGCGAATGGTATTGCTCAAGGTGATGGAAAGCAAGGGATGATTATTAAATTTATTCCTAGATGGTCACAAATAGAGATTGGTGATATTGTTAAAACTAGTGGTTTAGATAATATATTTTTCTCTAATATCCCAGTTGGTGTAGTTACAGATGTAAAAACACTTGATACATATAAGTTAGCTAAAGTAGAAATTAATGCTAATCTAGATAGACCATCTACTCTTTTTTTAATATCTGACTCCACACCATATATAAATGCAAATTATATACCAGAGAGTACTTTTCCTAAAAGAATATATCCATATATACCAACAAATAATAGTAACAATATTGAAACTCCAGTAGTAACACAGACAAAAGATAAAACTCTAGAGCCAATTAAAATAGATGAAGATCAATACCTAGATATATTCAATAAGAATGATATAATTAATAATAAAATAGATCTAAAAAGTAATCACAAGTAAGATATAATATTAAGTTATTATAGTATTAAGCTAGGCTAAAGCAAAGTTTACTTTAACCTAAAATAGATGATAAAGTTACTTACTCAGCAACTTCAACTTCTACAGTTGTACCTTCCCAAATACCATGCTTAGTACAGTAACCATGAGCTACAAGCTTAAGCTTTTTACCTGTTGGGATAATTGTAAAAGTTGTTGTATTGTGAGCTTTTGTGTTTCCTAAAGTACCTGGAACATAAGTTGCTTTTGCAAGTAGTGTCTCACCATTAAAAAGTGATACAGACTCGATATAGTGATCAAAGTCATCAGGATGTGTATATTCATTACCCATTTTAACAGTTACTTCAAATGGCTCACCTGCTTTAGCTGTTGTTGCACAATGTATAAATGGTGAGTGTCTATCTATTAAATCTTTTTTAGCTTCTCTATCTATCTCTGAAATGTCTTGATATTTGTTAATCTTTGGCATTTATAATCCTTTTAATAATTTTATAAAAGGATTATAGCATAATTTTCAATCTATTAGGAGTAATTTACTCCTAATTATCATCTTTTATTAATTTTTTTGCCCAATCTTGTAACACTTTTCTCTCTTTAGGAGATAATCTTGCATCTTTATGTAGTAATAAATACTCAGCTGGAGGCATTTTCATAGCTGTTGATTTAACTATACCTTTATATAGTTTATCTTTTTTCTTCTCATCGTATCTATTAAATATAGAGAAGTTAAGCCAATTTCTACCATTTTTAATATTTGAGTGTACCATAATAGAAATAGGAGATATATCTCCATACCAAGGCATTACTGTCTGATTAGAGTGACAATCATAACAAGCTTTTTTTAGTATACTTATCACCTCTTTTGGTGCTGAAACTTGATCTTGTGGCATAGACTTTGGAGCTGGTGGAATTTTTATCTGAATAAATTGTAATAAAAGCAGTGTACCACCAATCCAAACTAGTAAGTTTTTAAACATACTAATTCTACTTATCTTTACCCATTATTGTACACTGTCCAGTGATTGCACACGCTGGACAAAAACCAATAAGACCAGCAACTAAAGGTATTGCTCCCAAGTAGAACCAGTTATTTCCACTATAATATCCATATCCAATTAAGGCTGCACCTAAAACCACTCTAAAGGGTTTACAAATTTTTGCTATTGCTTTTGCATTTATTGCCATTATTTTTCCTTTTAAAAATATTTTGAACTGTTATAATACTATAAAATTATCCAACAATGCTTAAAACTTATAACTACTATAAGATATTAAATCCTTAAAAACTACTTGAACTATCTATTACTAATAATAGAGTAATAGATGACACATATACTATTTTTAACTCTAATTTGGTATTATATCATTAAAAAAAGATTGCATTTGAAAAATATAGATAAAATCCCTCATATTCCCGTATTACTTAACGAAGTTATCTATGCTTTTAATGATATAAGTAGTGGTCAAGTAGTAGATTGCACACTTGGATATAGTGGACACTCTAGTCAAATTTTAAAAGAGCACTCCTCTATAGAGTTAGTAGGCATTGATAGAGATATAGAAGCCTTAGAGTTTAGTAAAAAAAGATTATATCAATTTCAAGATAGGGTAACTTTTATACATGGCAAGTTTTCTGATAAACTAAATGATATTAACTTAAGTAGTACAGTTGCTATTTTAGCAGATTTTGGAGTATCATCTCTACAACTTGATAAAGAGAATAGAGGCTTTAAATTTGATAGTGATATTTTAGATATGAGAATGGATCAAAGTGCTAATTTAGATGCTAAGGATATTGTTAATGGATATTCAGAAGATGATTTAATAAGAATATTCAAAGAGTATGGAGAGACTAAAGAGCATAAAAGGGTTACTAAAGCTATATGTAGCTATAGAAAAAACCATAAAATAACAAGCTCCAAAGAGTTATCTAATATTATTATAAACAATAGCTATAAAAAAGGAAAAATACACCCTGCAACTCTATATTTTCAAGCAATTAGAATTGAGGTTAATAGTGAATTAATAGAGATTATAAAACTATTAGATATACTAGAGACGAAGAGACCAAAAGGTCTTATAGTTGCCTTAATAACTTTTCATTCACTCGAAGATAGACTTGTAAAAAGAAGATTTAGAGAGTGGTCTAAAAGTTGTAGTTGTCCAACTGGAATCATGAAGTGTATTTGTGGTAATAATAATAATTTAGGTAAAGAGGTAAATAGAAAACCTATTATTGCAACTAAAGAGGAGATAAAAATTAACCCCAGAAGCCGAAGTGCTAAGTTAAGGGTATTTAAATTTAAAAATTAGGAGTCTCATAAATGAAAAAAAGCTATCTAGTTTTATTATCTATAATCTTTATCCTGATGCTAAATAAAATATATATTTCTAATAAACTATATTTAGCAAGTAGAAGTATTCAGAAAAATTCAATACAGATTAATGCTCTCAAAGAGGAGAGTAATATATTAAAACTAAAAATAGAGAAACTAAAATATAAAAACACAATTATTGATCCTCTTTTTAACTATAAAGTAGAGAGTGATACTATAGAAGAGAAACTTGCAAAAGAGCTAGAGAGTGCAAATAAGCAAGAAAGTGTAAAAGATCAAGAGAGTATTAAAGAGCCTACAAACACTATTGATAGTAATATAGATGATACAGATATCAAAGATGTTACGCCAAAAGATACTAAAGAGCTATTTGAAACTCTAGATATAAACTAAGGAGAAAATTTGATAAAAAAAATTATTGCATATGCAGTAGATAAAGCTATACTAAATCATATTCTATTTATTTTAATGTTAATTATGGCTATTTTTGCATATAAAAGTATACCAAAAGAGCTTTTTCCACCTGCTAACTTAGATCAGATATCTATAAGTGGTGCATATACTGGTACTAGTGCTGATATATTAGATAAAATGGCAGTTAAACCAATAGAAGATGAGCTAAAAAATGTTGATAATATAAGTGAGATATCTAGTACAATTAAAAATGGTCTCTTTAATATTCGGTTAGAGCTTAAAGAAGATTCAGATCCCCAAATAGTCCTCAATGATGTAAAAGATGTAGTTGCAAACTCAAAAAGAGACTTACCATCTGATATGAATGAACCTATATCAAAATCTCTTATCTACTCTTTTCCTCTACTTTTAATTGCTGTATCTGGAGATGTAAGTAAAGATAGATTATTAGATGCATCTAAAAAACTAAAGAGTCAACTAAGCACTATTAAAGAGTTAGGTCAAATAGATATTAGAGGTGACTCTGACTACGAAATGAAGATAAGTATAGACTACAAAAAGATTGAAGCTCTTAATTTAAATATAACTACCGTATATAGTTCTATATCAAATTTAAGCTCTATATTTCCTGCTGGAACATTTAAAAATAGAGGTAATAAGATATATATATCATCAAATAATGGAGAAAAAGATGTAGAGATACTAAAAAATAGTATAATAACTGTAGGTACACATAGAGTAAAACTAAAAGATATTGCGAAGGTTACTTATGGTTTAGATAGTTCTAATGAGATATCTACTTTCAATGGTAAAGATAATATCTCATTAAATGTTACTAAGCTAGAGCAAGGTAATGCAATAGTACTTAGTAAACGTGTAAAAGAGCTCTTAAAAAGGTTTAAAAAAGAGTATAAAGATATAGATTTTAAAGTATATACTGATACATCTTTATGGATTAGAAATAGAATAAACCTTGTAACATCAAACATATTTTTTGGGCTTATATTAGTCTTTTTATCTATACTTTTAAGTGTAAACTGGAAGATATCTGCAGTAGTTGCATTAGGTATTCCAACAAGTTTTTTTATTGGTCTAATTGCAGCTGACTACTTAGGATACAGTATAAATATGCTCTCTATGCTTGGTGCTCTACTCGCACTTGGTATGCTAGTTGATGAGGCTATTGTTGTAGCAGAAAATATATATAGACACCTAGAGATGGGTAAATCTCCTAGAGATGCAGCAATAGATGGAGCTAGTGAAATGTTTCCAGCAGTTCTAACAGCAACTGCCACAACAATTTTTGCTTTCTTACCAATGCTTATTATGACTGGTAAAATGGGTATGTTTATTAAAATACTGCCTATAATGATATCTATATTACTACTTAGTTCTCTATTTGAAGCATTCTACTTTTTACCACTTCATGCTAAGGAGCTATTTAGTATAGGCAAAATAGAAAAAGAGCATAGCGAGCATAACTTCTGGATAAATACAAGAAGAAAATATATAAACTTTATTAATACTCTTCTTAAGTTTAAAAAGAGTTTTGTATCTTTAATAATTATTGCTATATTAGTATCAACTGTAGCTATGTTTAAAATTAGTAAATTTGAGCTCTTCCCAAAATTTGATGCTGAACAGATATATCTTAGTGGTAAAGTTAATGTTAATAATAGTCTAGAGGAGACAAGAGATTTAATTGTACCTCTAGAGAAGAGACTACTTAAAGATTTAAATAGCTCTAATGTAAGCTCTATTACTACAATTATTGGAATAAACTTTAAACCAGATAATACATTTGAAAATGGAGAGCATCTATTTCATATTTTTATTAATTTAAGTGAAAGAAAACCACAAAACTTTTTTGATAGATATATAAACCCTTACCTATCTTTAGAGTATGATGATAGTGGAATGAAACGAGATAAGAGTGCATTTAGTATACTAGAAGAAGCAAAAAAATCTATATTAAAATATAAAAAAATACAAGATAGCACTGGAGAGTATCTGTATAAAGATTTAAGTGTATATGTTCCACAAACAGGGATAGTAGGAAACGATATAGATATTGGTATTGTATCTAAAGATAATCTAAATCCAGAGATTGCAATTAAAGAGTTTAAAAAAGAGCTGTCAAAAATTAAAGGTGTAGAGTCTATTACATCAAATAAAGTTATTGGACCAAAAGAGCTTAAGTTAAAGATCAATAAGTATGGTCAAGAGTTAGGCTTTAGTGAGAAGTATCTAATTAATGAACTAAGGGGTCTATTTCTGGAGGCTGAGTATGGTAAAATGTTAAGCTCTATAGGAATAGTTAGGATTAAACTTCAAGAGATAAGTAAAGATAAAAACTTTAATATACAGAGTGTTTATCTCTCTACACCTGATGGCAAATCTAAAGTAAAATTAAAAGATATAGCAAATTTTATATATATACAGAGTCCATTGGTACTATATAAAGATGATGCGAAAAGAGTTTGGTCTGTAACTGCACAGACGACTAAAGGGGTTATAACTGCATCTGAGGTAATGACAAAATTAGAACCAACATTAACTTCTCTTAAAAAAAGAGGCTTTAACTTTATTATTAAAGGTGAGCAAAAAGAGAATAATAAAGTAAAAAGAGAGATGTCACAAGCAGCAATTATGGCAATATTCTTTATCTTTATATCTCTAGTTTTAATGTTTAACTCAGTAATGCTACCTATTTTAACTATATCAGTCATACCGCTATCTATTCTTGGTGCATTAATAGGTACAAAATTACTAGGTATAAACTTAACAATGCCAGGAGTAATGGGTATTGTAGGTTTAGCAGGTGTTGTAGTTAATGATGCAATTATTATGCTAGACTTTATAAAAGGTTCAAAAGATTCAAAAGAGATTGCACTAAAGGCTTCTAGCCGTTTAAGACCTATATTTTTAACATCTATTACAACTGTATTAGGACTATCTACTCTAATGTTTTTTGCAAGTGGACAAGCACTTATTATACAACCTATGGCCATCTCTTTAGGTTTTGGTGTAGCATGGGCAACTGTTTTAAATTTGATATATATTCCACTAATCTATTCAGTAATTTATAGGGTGAAATATGAAGAGTCTATATAGTGCATTACAGTTAAAAAGGTTACTAACACTTAAAGAGTTAGGAGTAGAGTATATCGACTCTATTGAAGAGTTTAAAGAGCCAGAGCTTACTCTTCCAGATAACCTTGATATGCTAAAAAAAGTTATGGATAGTTGTCATATGTGCCAACTTAGTAAAAGTAGAACGAATATAGTATTTGGAGAGGGTAGTTTAAATAGTAAAATTATGTTTGTAGGGGAAGCACCTAACTCTAATGAAGATAACGTTGGAAAAGTATTTATGGGTAGATCAGGCGAACTACTAACAAAGATGATTGAGAATGTATTACACATTCCAAAAGAGAGTGTATATATAACAAACATAATAAAGTGCTTACCACTTAACAAAAAAGCACCTACATCTAGTGAAATATTAAGTTGTAAACCATATCTACAAAAGCAAATTGATATTATAAAACCTAAGATTATTGTTGCATTAGGTGCAACTGCATATAGTTATTTAACTAATGACAATACACCTATAGAGAGAATAAGAGGGAATATTTTAAATTTTAATACAACTAGAATAATCACAACTTATCACCCTAACTATCTACTTAGAAATCCATCTGCAAAGAAAGAGACTTTTGCAGATATGCTAAAGATAAAAGATTTTTTAGAGACTATTTAATAATTAACCAATAAGTTTACACTTATTGTTGAGCTAAATACTCTTCATAGTTACCTTCGAAAATATCAATTGTTCCATTGTTGTTAATATGTATAATTTTATTTGCAAATGCATCTATTAGTTCACGGTCATGAGTTACACAAATAACCCCACCTTGATACTGATGAAGTGCCTCACCTAAAGCTATAATTGCCTCTAGATCTAAGTGGTTGTTTGGCTCATCCATAACTAAAAAGTTGGCACTATCCATCATCATTTTACTAAGCATTATTCTATGCTTTTCACCTCCAGAACATGCTTTTACCTCTTTCTCTTGCTCTTCACCAGAGAAGAGCATTCTACCAAGACACTTTCTAATCTCATCAATATGCCAATCTTTATCGTGTCCTTGTATCCACTCATATAGCTTATCGCTTGAATCTAGATTTTCTGTTGTATTTTGAGGAAAATAGGTAGTATGAACAGTTTGACCCCATTTAATAGTTCCACTATCTGACTTAATATTTTGCATTATTATCTCAAGTAGAGTTGTTTTACCAACTCCATTTCCACCAATAATTGCAATTTTATCACCCTGTTTTACTTTAAGAGATATACCATTTAATACATTTTTATCATCATAAGATTTCTCAATATCTATAACATCTAAAATTTCATTACCTATCTCTCTATTTGTTTTAAACATTATTGATGGATCTCTTCTCGAAGATATCTGAACATCAGCAATATCTAATTTATCTAACTGTTTTTGACGACTTGTAGCTTGTTTTGCTTTAGAAGCATTTGCACTAAATCTTCTAATAAACTTCTCTAGTTCATCTTTCTCTTTTAATTTTTTACTTCTCTCTAACTCATGCTGTTTCTTACTTAAATTTGCTGCTATATACCAGTCATCATAGTTACCTGTAAACTCTCTTATAGATTTAAAATCTAAATCTAGAATATGTGTTACAACAGAGTTCAAGAAGTGTCTATCGTGAGAGATAATTACAACAACACCTTCATACCTTTTAATCTCCTCCTCTAGCCAAGAGATAGTCTCCATATCCAAGTTGTTTGTAGGCTCATCTAGTAGCAATATATCTGGCTGTAAAAATAGAACTTGTGCAAGTAAAATTTTAACTTTATCTCCACCTGTAATTGTACTCATTAGGTTATCGTGCATCTCTAATGGAAAACCAAGAGATGTTAAATATTTCTCTATCTTAACTTCGCTCTCATAAGTTGGATCTTCCTCTGCACAAGTAATCTCTAGCTCAGCTAAACGATTATTAACTGCATCATCTTCGAAATCACCCTCCATATAGAGTCTCTCTTTCTCTTTTTGTGCTTCGAATAATCTTTTATTTCCATAAAGAACAGCATCTTTTAGAGAAAACTCTTCAAACTCAAACTGATTTTGACTTAATACACCCAATTTTGAACCTGGTTGAATCTGTACCTCACCATCACTTGGATCTAACTCTCCTGATAAAATCTTCATAAATGTAGATTTTCCTGCACCATTTGCACCAATTAAACCATATCTTTTTCCTGGATCTAAAGTTATATTTATCTTATCAAATAGAACCCTTTTCCCGTATCTTTGTGTTAAATTAACTGTACTTAACATATATTATTCTCCTAATACAACAACTGTTACTTTATTTCTTGACAATATACTATAATGAGACTTTAATTTTGGTTTAATAGTTACTAATTACTGGATAAATTATTAATTAGAGTTCTTGCGTAATTCTAAAATATCTATATAGTTAAAACTCCTATTGCTTAGCTAGAAATAGGAGCTCTAGTCTATATAATAGAGACTATTACCTCACTAATATTTTATTGATTATTAGGACAAGAGTGTTCTATTATTTTTTCCAATCTTATTCCTGTAGTATATTTATCTAAACCTCTACACGAGTAAAATTGACCCTCTTCAAATAGATGATTAGGTGTTAATAGTGCATAACTTCCACCATCACTACTATCTCTCATTACTACTTCTGTTTCACTACTATTTATTGTATATGTACCAGTAAACATCTCATCATTACCTCTATAATATGAGTAAGCTCCATCTGGACAATATATTAATTTGACCTCTTCGCCAGCTTTTTCACCCTGCTCTACCACACCATTAAATTGATAACCAGATCGTATATCATTAATATCTATTGCAATTGCATCAACTGGTGGTACATAATTATTATCTCCGCCGCCACACCCACTAAATAGGAATGATGCACTAACTATAGCTGTTACAAGTAAATTTTTTCTCATTTGGGAACTCCTATCTTTTATTTATAGAGCAAGTATAGCTATAAATTGTGATTAAATCGTGGCATAAATTTCTATTTTATTCAAATTAACTAATAAAGTATAAGATCTTTATAATATTGCCTCACTAACTACTATTAGTTTGTTCATATATTATAAAAGTTATGCTACTATTTCAAAAAAATTATGGAGAGTGTAATGGATATAAGTAAAATAGGCCACGGAAAGTGCCCAGACGAGGTAAAAGCAATTATAGAAGTACCATATGGATCTAATATTAAATATGAACTAGATAAAGATAGTGGTGCAATAGAGGTAGATAGAGTAATGTTTTCTGCAATGTTCTATCCTGCAAATTACGGTTTTGTAGCAAACACACTATCTGATGATGGTGATCCTGCAGATATTTTAGTTCTTGGAGAGTACCCACTAATTCCTGGAAGCTTTATTAAGTGTAGATTAATTGGTGTACTACTAATGGAAGATGAGAGTGGTATAGATGAGAAACTTCTTGCAGTACCATACCATAAGATAGACCCAACATTTAATGATATTCAAGATATCAGTGACCTACCAGAACATACACTAAATAGAATTAAAAACTTCTTTGAGACTTACAAAATGCTAGAACCTAACAAGTGGGTAAAAGTAACTGGTTTTAAAGGGAAAAAAGAGGCTGCTGAGATATTAGAGGAAGCAATTGCCAACTATAAATAGTAATGAAATATATTATACTTATTTTAACTATTTCATCTCTTATTAATGGTTGTACTCAAATAGTAACTGCGCCAATTGCAGTTGCTGGTAAAATTGCTACTACAACTATCGATATAGCTGGCTCAGCAGGTGGTGCAATAGTAAATACTGTAACAGGTGGTAAGAGTAATAAAGATTAATTATCTTATACTCTACTAATATCTTCTCTTTTATTAAACTTCAATTTCTATTAACTAATATTATTGTATAATTTATCAAAATTAGTAATTTAGGATTCTATAATGTTTAGATTTGAAGCCCCTACAGATGGACTTTGCATAAATAGCCTAAGATTGGCACTTTTAAATTATATAACCTCTAAAGAGAGTAATAGTGGATTTATAATTAGAGTAAATGATAGCACCAAAATAGATAATATAGATGAGATAATAGGTGATACAAAAGAGATTTTAAAAAAATTTGCAATAAATGAAGATATAGTAATACATAAAAGTGAAAAATTAAAAATATATCAAGAGTTTGCATATAAGTTAGTAAAAAATAAAAAAGCATATCCATGTTTTTGTGATACTAATGGGTGTTGTGGATGCAAAGAACTCTCTTCTAAAGATATAGAAAATTATAAACTAACTAATAGAAAATTTGCAATAAAAATTAGCAACCAAGAGTATAGTTGCTTTAAAATTATAAAATTAGATGGAGATGCTACAGATACATTTAGTGCTGCAATTGATGATATGAGTATGGCAGTTACTAAGATTATAATAAGCAATAAAGATAGTTTAGATATTGATAATCAGAAATATATTCATAAACTTTTAGATTATAAAAATAGTATTAATTATATCTTTATACCAGATATAAAGATAGATAAAACCTTTACTATAAAGTGGTTATTAGCACAAGGGTTTTTACCAGATGCTATAATTAATTATATTTTATCTAGCAAAGATAGTGATATATTCTATCTACCAGAAGCTATCAAAAAAGATAATATCTTAGATATAGCAGCTAAAGAGTCTATTTTTGATTTAGAGAGTTTAAAAAATCTAAACAGAAAGCATTTAAGAGAGATAGATAGTAAAAGGCTCTCTATGGTATTTGGCTTTGCAGATCAAGATATAGGTGATCTTTTAAAACTGTATCTAGATGAGGCTTCAACCATAAATGAGTTAGCAGTGAAATTAAAAGCCACCTTTTCACCTAAAGAGTGCAATAGAGAGCTTGATAATTTAGTTAATATTATAAAAAAAGCGCCTATTATAGCTGAGTATAGTGAGTTTAGAGAGTATATTAAAGATAGAGTAGATATAGAAGAGAAGAAACTAGATGCAGCATTAAGATATCTTTTAACTGGTTTACATGATAGTGTAAACTTAGATAAAATATACAAATTAATTAAATCATATATATTGGAGGTTATAAAATGTCGTTAATAGTTAATAGTTTTTTAGATTTAATACTACTATTTATAAATTTATATATCTGGATAATAATAGTTGCAGCACTTTTAAGCTTTGTTAATCCAGATCCAAGAAACCAAATAGTTCAAATTATTCGTAATTTAACAGAACCGCTATTTCGTTTTATAAGATCTAAATTACCTTTTATTGTTATTCAAGGAGTAGACCTATCACCTATTTTAATAATCTTTTTATTAAATATTTTAACAAAAGTAATCTGGGGACTACATATATAAAAAAATAAAAATAATTTTATCCCAGATGATAGATTAAAATTTTTCATATTTATTAGTAGGCTGGGGTTATATAAAATAAGGACTAAATTGAATATATTAAAAAATATTACATTATCTATATCTCTATTATCTTCACTCTCATATAGTTTAACCCTAAATGAGTTAAAAGATATGCCAAAATCTGTGGAGAGAGACTTTTACATATGGAAGTTTCTAAAAGAACCTGCAACTACTAAAAAAGATACTATAGAAGTTGCTAAACTTATTTTTCATATAAATAGTAAACTACAAGCAGCATATAAAAAAAAGAGTGGATTAAGACTACATAAAATAGTAGCAAGGCAAAATATATCAAAAAATAGATTAGGTAAGTATAAAAAAATTATCTCTAAATTACAAAAAAGTGGTGATTTTTTTAATAATTGGATTAACTTAAATATAGATGACAAACTAAATGTATACTCATTAGGTGGTCTATCTAGTAGAGTTATTATAGATAGAGATTTAACTAAAGAGATTTACAATAAATTACAAAAAAATAAATTGATAAATCAGGTAATATTTAGGGCAAATAGAGAGCATTTAAATAGAACAAAGTCTATTATATTAAATACTTCACCTATAAATAATAGTAAAATTAGTTACAAGAATTTAATTTTACTTGGTTTTAAAAATCTTAGACTTGGCAATTTAGAATTAGCATCTAAGTTTTTTTATAGAGCAAGATTTAATGCAAAAGATAGATTTTATGCAGATAGAGCAATTTTTTGGCAATATATGAGTATTAAAGATATAAATCTACTAAATAAATTAGCTTATAGTTACGATTTTAATATATATAAATTTATTGCTTTAGATTTGCTAAATAAACCATATCCATTTCCGTCACAACTGAATGTTAAAAAAAGTTATAAATCTGCAATTGATATTAGTAATCCAATTGAGTGGGCTAGATTAAAGAAAAAAATATTCTCTAGTAAATATAATCTATTCTCTTTAGCTACTAAATATAACTCTACTAAATCGATTGGACACTACAGTTATATATTAAGTAAAGCTAGTAGAGATACTAAGCAGTACTTTCCTACACCTTATAGAGAGATACTAAGTAGATATCCAGTAAATAGACAAGCGCTAATTTATGCAATTGCAAGGCAAGAGAGTAGATTTATACCAGCATCTGTATCAACATCATTTGCTGTTGGTATGATGCAATTTATGCCTTTTTTAGTTAAACATGTAGCAAAAGTAAGAGGTGAAAATATAGCTTTAGAAGATATGTTTAAACCAGAGGTCTCTCTTCGGTTTGCCAATACACACTTGAACTATTTAAATAAATATTTATATCATCCACTTTTTGTTGCATATGCATATAATGCTGGAATAGGATACACAAGAAAATTAATTAGAAAAAATATATTTAAAAGTGGAACTTATGAGCCATATATAAGTTTAGAGATGGTAGGTAATGAGCAAGCTAATCACTATGGCAAAAAAGTTTTAGCAAACTATGTAATATATAAGAAATTACTTGGCTCACCAATTAAAATAACTACACTTCTTAAGCAGTTAGATAAACCTACATTAACAGATAGATTTAGGTAGGAGAAGGCGACTTAAGCGCCTATTCCTAATACTTCAAACTGATAGTACCATATAGTAATAGATACAATATAACCTACTAGCACTGTCCATGCATATTTCATATGAGACGAGAAAGTATATATTCCATGCATTTTACCCATAACACCAACACCTGCAGCTGAACCAAAACTAATTAAGCTTCCTCCTACTCCTGCTGTTAAAGTTACTAACATCCATTGTGAATTTGCATCTACTCCCATATTAGGATTAGATTTTAAAACTGCACTCATAACTGGAACATTATCTACAACTGCAGATAGTAATCCAACAGAAATATTTACAAGAGTTGGTCCAAACTTATCATAAAGTGCAGTAAAGTACTCTAAAAAACCTAAAAAGTGTAAACCACCAACTGCAGCTAATATACCAAAAAAGAATAGTAAAGTATCATTCTCTATTTTTGCTATCCAACTAAAAGCATTTAATTGAGTATCAGTTGGACTTTGGTTAATTTTGTAAACATACATTTTTAACAAAGCTAAACCAAACATCATACCCCACATAGCAGGAAGATGAAGAACTTGATGAGAAACAACAGCCAATACAATAGTTAAAGCAAATAGACCAACGATTTCTTTTCCACCCTCTTTTGTATCTACCTTTTTCTCATCTGCATGAAATTGAGGCTCTCCATCTGGAACAAATCTACTTAATAAAAATGCAGTAATAACCCAACCTACAAAAGATGCTGGGAATAGATATAAAAACTCTACAAAACTACCTTTTCCAGCTGTCCAAACCATAAGTGTTGTAATATCACCAAATGGAGACCAAGCACCACCCGCATTTGCTGCGACAACTATATTTATAGCTCCAGGAACTAAAAACTGCTTATTATCTTTATCTATTGTTAAAAGAACAGTAGAGAGAATTAAAGCAGTAGTTAAGTTATCTGCAACTGGAGATATAAAAAATGCTAAAATACCTGTAATCCAAAAAAGCTTTTTATAGCTATATCCTTTAGATACAAGATTATATCTTAATAGAGAAAAGACTCCTCTATCAATCATAGCTTCTATATATGTCATAGCAACTAGTAAGAAGAAGAAGATTTCTGATATCTCTACTATAAGTTTCTCTACTTCACTCTCTAATGCATGGCCATCAAGCCCATTTAGTGAGAAGTAAAATCCTATTAACATAAATATAAATGTACCCATAAGTAGTGCAGGCTTAGCCTTATTTATATGATACTTATCTTCTGTTGCTATAAAGTAGTAGCCAATTAAAAAAATAATTAAAGATACTATACCAACCCAAGTTGTAGTTAAATGTAGTTGTTCGTGCATTATTGCTCCTATTACAATTTTTTTATGATTTTATCATAAATTGTAATAGGTCGATATTAAAAATTAATTAATTATTAATTTATTTTATCTCTATACACTTTTAGTAAATCAGATCCTATAACTTTATAGTTAATTTGGTGGTATTTAGTAAAATTATCATCTATTGTTACACCACCAATAAGCGCAACTTTATGTTTAGACTCTTTGGCTATTTTTAATAATATAGAACCTTTTGTATATGCATCTTTTTTTGTATATGTATCTCTATATGCACCTAAACCTATATAGTCTAAATTAAGAGTATTAGCTTCTAGAATCTCTTCTAAATTGTGTGTAGATATACCTAAAATTTTATTAGGGTAGTTATCTCTAATAATTTTAATTGCTATCTCTTTACTGTTTGAAATAGCTCTTAAATCCTCTTGTCCAAGATGTAGTCCATCTGCATACTCTAGTAGTTTTAGATAATCATCTACAATTAAAAGACCTTTGAAGTCTCTTTTAATTTTGACAATATCTCTCTTTACACTCTCCAAAGTACTACTCTTATCTCTATATTGAGCTATCTTAATAGAAGATCTATTTAAAAACTTAATATAATCATCTAGATCTATACTCTCTTTCTCAAGAAGTTCTTTATCTATAAGTGCATATACTTGCTTCAATCTCTCTCCAAAAATAACTTTAATAAAGTTGCTATTGTATCTTTCATCTCATTTCTATTTACAACTTTATCTATAAGTCCATGCTCTAGTAAAAACTCTGCTCTTTGAAAGCCTTCTGGCAAATCTGCACCAATAGTTTGTTTAATTACTCTTGCCCCTGCAAATCCAATAAGAGTATTTGGTTCAGCAATAATAATATCACCCAAAAAAGCAAAAGATGCACTAACACCACCCATAGTTGGATCTGTTAAAACAGATATATATGGTAGTTTATTATCTGCTAATCTCTTTAATGCAGCAGATGTTTTACTCATCTGCATTAAAGAGTAGGTACTCTCTTGCATTCTAGCCCCTCCACTAGATGAAACTATAACTAAACCTCTTCTATTCTCTATTGCTCTATTTATAGCTCTTACTATCTTTTCACCCTCTACAGAACCTAAACTTCCACCCATAAAAGCAAAATCAAATACAACTAACTCTGTTTCTATTCCATCTATTTTACAAGTGCCACTAATAACAGAAGATGCTCTACCACCAGTTTTTACTTTGCCCTCTTCTATTCTCTTTTTATAACTCTTTTTATCCACAAATTTAAGTGGATCATTTGGAGTTAAATTATTATCTTTCTCTTCAAAACTACCCTCATCTGCTAAAAGTTCAACTCTTTTTTCTGCATCTATTCTAAAGTGATGTGAGCACTTAGGACATACATTACACAAAGCATCTACCTCTTTATAATACATTAATGCTTGACACTTAGGACACTTAACCCAGTGGCTAGGTGCTTCAGAGCTACTTGATTGTTTCTTAAAACCAAAAAGACTACCTAAATTCATTCTCTTTCCTCTTTTAAAATATTCTCTAATTTATTTAAAATATCTTTGCTATGTGTAACTATAGCATAATCTTCACTAATAGAAACTTTTAAGCCTTCACAAAGTGCTAATCCAGCTGCAAAATCATAAATTCTAATAGGTCCAATAAATAGTACAAAATTAACTCTATGTGCATAAGCCAAAGATAGAGCAACTGCTCCTGGTGCTCTATATTTAAGTTTAGCCTTAGTTAGGGCTGCACCTATTGGAGTATAGTCGTAAGATCTCTCAAATATACCAACTTTACAATTTAGAGCTACTCTCTCTTCTTTAAACTCTAAATCATCCAATTTTCCAACCATAAGTTTAGAATCATTTAACTTATAAAATATATCTCCATTAGCAAAGTTACAAACAACAGCAACATCTAAAAGACCCTCATTTGTAACTAAAGCAACTGAGCTGCCAAAATATGGAAAGTTACTATTAGCATTAGAGCTACCATCTAAAGGGTCAATTATTATACTACTATCACCCTCACCTATTAAGCCTGCCTCCTCAGAGTCAATTTTACCATACTTAGATAGATATTTTATAAATATAGATTCAGCAAATAGATCTAATCCACTAGATATGTCACCACCAGCACCTAAAGAGTATTCAATCTGCCACTCATTTTTTATACCACTACTTAATGCTTTATATATATATTGATTAGCTTTTATAGTGTCTTTTAGAAACTCTTTATTCATATTAAAGCCTATTTTTGTAGAATATTGTAATTATATCAAAATTAAAAGGCTAAATACTGAAAGGTTTTATTTTAAAACTCCAAAAGGGTAAAAATGAAGATATGATTGTCACTATTTTAAGTCCAAAAAAAGTTGTAAAGTACTATAGATTTTTTGGTGCTAGACACTCTATTTTACAACTAGGTTATTTAATAGATTTTGAAGTAGAAGATAGTGGTAATTTTTTACCTAGAGTTAGAAGTATAACTCATATTGGATTTCCTTGGATTTATGATAGAGAGAAGTTGATGCTTTGGCATAGATTTATATCTATTTTTGAACCTCATTTTAGAGATATTTCAGATATTGACAACTTCTATTTTGACCTTATATTAAATGCGGCAAATCGTTGGAATAGACAATCTTCGAAGAGATTAATAGTAGAAAGCTATATTAATATTTTAAAATATGAAGGGCGAATACTACCAATTAATAGTTGTATTTTATGTAAACAAACGATAGATAGTGATTTATCACTTTATGATGGTTTTCTACCAGTTCATAGTAGTTGCTCTCACTTAGAACCAATATCTTATAAAGCACTATTAAAACTTTTTGAAGATAGTTCTTCTATAGATTTAGATGATAATAGTATAGATAGACTATATTTAATTGCTCTAAAGGGGTTTTTGATATAATTTGTCAAAAATATTAGGTATTTAAATGGATTTTAGACTATACGATTCTATTAAAAAAGAGAAACTTAACTTTCAACCTATAATTGAAAATGAAGTATCTATCTATATTTGTGGTCCTACTGTATACGACGATGCACATTTAGGACATGCAAGAAGTGCACTTAGCTTTGATCTATTAAAAAGAGTTCTTATTTACTTAGACTACAAAGTAACTTTAGCAAAAAATTTTACCGATATAGATGATAAAATTATAAATAAGTTAAGTAGTAGCGATATTACTCTTGAAGAGCTAACAAACTTCTATATAAATAGATATCTAGAGGATATGGAAGCTATTGGAGTTTTAAGAGCTGATATAGAGCCAAAAGCTACGGAATCGATGGAGGCTATGGAAAGTATGATAAACACCCTACTCTCAAAAGGTTATGCATATAAATTAGATAGCGGAGATATATACTTTGACTCTACAAAGGATACTAAATATGGAAGTATATCTAATATGGTTACTGATGATAGTGATAATATTAGCCGTATAGAGAGTGTAGATGGTAAAAAAAATCCAAAAGATTTTGCTCTCTGGAAAGCGTGTAAAGATAACGAAGATATATGCTTTCAGAGCACTTTACCAAGTGGTCGTCCTGGTTGGCATATTGAGTGCTCTGCAATGATAGATAAACATTTTAGTGGTACAGACGACTACTGTATAGATATTCACTGTGGTGGAGCAGATTTGCTATTTCCACACCACGAAAATGAAGCTGCACAAACTAGGTGCTCTTTAAATAAAGAGATTGCAAAATATTGGATACATAATGGCTTTGTAACTATTGATGGTGAGAAGATGAGTAAATCTTTGGGGAATAGTTTTTTCTTAAAAGATGCTCTTAAAATTTACGATGGAGAGCTTTTAAGGTACTATTTAATATCCATTAATTATAGAAATAATTTTAACTTTAGTGAAGAGGATTTAATAAACTCTAAAAAAAGAGTAGATAAACTCTATCGTCTTAAAAAAAGATTATATGGTGTAAAGATAGGTAAAATTAATAGAATATTTAAAGAGACCCTGTTGGAGGCAATGTGTGATGATTTAAATAGTTCAAAAGCTATGGCTGTTGTAGATGATATGATAAGTAATACAAATGAATATTTAGACAAAGAACCAAAAAATAAAGCTCTTAAACAAGAAGCTCAGGCAAATATTGAATTTATTTGTAAACTTTTAGGTATTGGATGTAAAGACTCAATAGAGTGGTTTCAGCAAGGTGTAGGTAGTGAAGAGAAAGATAAGATAGATAGACTAATTAATAAAAGATCTGAAGCTAAAAAGAGTAGAGATTTTGAGTTAGCAGACTCTATTAGAGAGGAGCTTAACTTAATGGGAATTGCTATTATGGATAGCGCAGATGGAACAAAATGGGAGAAGATATAATGAGTATTATTAACTATCAAAATATGAAAAAGATTATGTTTAAGTTAGAACCAGAGAACGCACACAAGTTAGCTGGCATTGGTTTAAAACTGTTGGGCACTTGCCCATTGATTAACAGATATATGCTTAAAAGAAACTATATTGATTCTAGTGTGTTAAGACAAAAGATATTTGGTAAAGTTTTTCATAACCCTGTTGGTTTAGCAGCTGGGTTTGATAAGGATGGAGAGTATATAAAATCTATGCCAACCCTTGGCTTTGGATTTACAGAGATTGGAACAGTAACACCACAGCCACAAGTGGGTAATCCAAAACCTAGACTATTTAGGCTTATAGATGAGAAGTCTATCCAAAATGCTATGGGTTTTAATAATAAGGGGAGTTACAATTTAATTAAAAATTTAAAAAAAGTAGAGTTTTTTGACTACCCAATTGGTATAAATATAGGTAAAAATAAAGTTACAGCAGAGATAGAAGCAATTAGTGACTATGAAAAACTATTTCGTGCATTTAAAGATTATGGAACATATATTGTAATTAACATATCATCTCCAAATACTCCAGGACTTAGAGATTTACAAAACGAAAGGTTTATTAAAGAGCTATTTAAGTTAGGTAAATCTATAACAAATAAACCAATATTATTAAAAATTGCACCAGATATGGAGCTAGATGAAGCCGTTGCTCTTTGTAAAGTTGCAGTCGCTGCTGGTGCAAAAGGTATTATTGCTACAAATACAACTATAGATTACTCTTTAAGTAAAGAACCAAAAGATTTTGGAGGTATTAGTGGAGAACTACTACAAGATAAGTCATTTAAACTATTTGATGCAATTGCAAATGAGCTATTTGGAAAAACAGTATTAATAAGTGCAGGTGGAATAAATGGTGCTAAGGAAGCATATCGTAGAATTAAAGCAGGAGCATCTTTAGTACAGATATATACAGCACTTATCTATGAAGGACCATCTTTAGTTGGAGATATTAATAGAGAGTTAATTAAACTAATTAAGCAAGATGGATTTAACTCTATATATGAAGCGATAGGAAGCGATAGGATTTAAATGAGGTATTTTATAATAAGTTTAACAATAGCAGGAGCATTAATGGCAAATTCTTTACCAAAACATTATATAGAGATTTTAGAAAATAATTTAACAGTGGTAGCAATACCTCTTAATAACAATACAAGTGTAGTTACAACAGATATATTCTATAAAGTTGGAAGTGGCGATGAGATGATGGGTAAAAGTGGAATTGCACATATGCTAGAGCATATGAATTTTAAATCTACTAGAAACCTAAAAGAGGGAGAGTTTGATAAGATAGTAAAAGAGAGAGGTGGAGTAAATAATGCATCTACTGGATTTGACTATACCCACTACTATATAAAAAGTTCAAGTAAATATATGCCAAAATCTTTAGAGTTATATGCAGAGTTGATGCAGCATTTAAACTTATCAGATAAAGAGTTTCAAAGAGAGAGAGATGTAGTAGCCGAAGAGAGACTATGGAGAACAGATAATAACCCATTGGGATATCTATACTTTAGACTTTTCAATGAACACTTCAGAAGCCACAGTTACCACTGGACTCCAATAGGTTTTATATATGATATTAAGCACTGGAATATTAATGATATAAAAGAGTTTCACTCTAAATTTTATCAACCTAAAAATGCGATTTTAGTAGTTGCTGGAGATATTGATAAAGAAGAGGTATTTAAAGAGGCTAAAAACTATTTTGAAAATATTAAAAATATAGAGAGTATTAATAGATCCTCAATATTTAAGACTTTTAAAGCTCATGAAGCTCCTAGAGATGGATCGAAAAGAGTAATAGTATATAAAGACAACAATAGTGTAGAGACAGTAGCTATTGCTTATGATATTCCAGAGTTTAACCATAAAGACCAAGTTGCACTATCAGCTATAAGTGAAATTTTAAGTAGTGGAAAAAGTAGTAGACTATATAAAAATATGGTAGAGAAAATGCAGATTGCCTCTACAGTATATGGGTATAATATGGAGCTAAAAGATAATGGGATTTTCCTATTTTTAGCTATGGCAACACCAAAAGTAAAAGCCGAAGAGTTAGAAAAAGAGATTTTAAAAGAGATTCAAGATATTAAAGATGGCAAAATAACTCAAGAAGAGTTAGATAAAATTAAACTAAATAGCAAAGTAGATTTTTATAGAGAGTTAGAGAGCTCTGCATCTGTAGCGACACTATTTGGTAGCTATTTAGCAAAAGGCGATATAAAACCATTACTTAATTATGAGGAAAATTTAGATAAAATTACACTCAAGACTATTCAAAATGTTGCCAATAGATATTTTGATAACAATAAATCAACAACTATAATACTTAGGAGTAAATAGATGAGTTCATATATTAGCGGTGCAACCGTTGCAATTATTACACCATTTAAAAATGGAAAATTAGACGAAGCTTGCTATGCAAACTTAATTAACAGACAAATAAAATATGGAATAGATGCAATTTGCCCAGTTGGAACGACAGGAGAGAGTGCAACACTTAGTCACGATGAGCATAAAAGATGTATAGAGATTGCTGTAGAGGTTTGTAAAGGTACAGATACAAAAGTTCTTGCAGGTGCAGGTAGCAATGCAACACACGAAGCGATCGATATTGCTAAACACGCTGAGACTTGCGGAGTAGACGCAATATTCTCTGTAAGCCCATACTATAATAAACCAAGCCAAGAGGGTTTGTATCAACACTACAAAGCAATAGCAAGTGCTGTTGAAGCCCCATTTATGCTTTATAATGTACCAGGCAGAACAGGTGTAGATATATTGCCAGACACTGTTGCAAGGCTTTATAATGATCTGCCAAATATCTTTGGTATAAAAGAGGCTACAGGATCAATTGAAAGAGTTGTAGAACTCTTATCTAAAGTGCCAGATCTTTATGTTTTTAGTGGAGATGATGCAATAGATTTTCCAATTCTTGCAAGTGGAGGAAAGGGAATAACCTCTGTAACAGCAAACCTTTTACCAGATATGAAAGCTGAGCTAACTCACGCAGCGCTAAAAGGTGATTTAAGAAAATCTAAAGAGATAAATGACAAACTTTACCCAATAAATAAAGTACTATTTTGTGAGAGCAACCCAATACCAATTAAAGCAGCAATGTATATAGCTGGATTAATAGAGAAGTTGGAGTATAGATTACCACTACTTGAACCAAGTAAAGAGAATATGAAAAAAATAGAAGATGTCTTAAAAAATTACGAAATAGTAGGAGCGTAGATGAAGGGTAAAACATTAGTAATTACAGGTGCAACAAAAGGTATAGGTAGAGCAACAGCAGAGAAGTTTGCACAAAATGGTGTAAATATTGCATTTACATATAACTCTAATAAAGAATCCGCAGATTCGATTGCAAAAGAGCTAGAAGATAAATATGGTATTAAAGCTAGAGCTTACGCTTTAGACATTTTAGATACAGACCAATTTAAACCACTATTTCAAGCAATAGATGAAGATTTTGACAGAGTAGATTTTTTTGTAAGTAATGCTATGATTTATGGTAGAAGCGTAGTAGGCGGATATGGAAAGTTTATGAGACTTAGACCTAAAAAGGGCTTAATAAATATCTACACAGCAACTGTAGGAGCATTTGTAGCAGGAAGCCAAGAAGCAGCAAAAAGAATGGAAAAAGTTGGTGGTGGGTCTATTGTAACACTTAGCTCAACAGGAAACTTGATTTATATAGACAACTATGCAGGACACGGCACAAATAAAGCCGCAGTAGAAGCAATGGCAAGATACGCAGCTGTTGAACTTGGAGAGATGGGAATAAGAGTAAATGCAGTAAGTGGTGGACCAATAGAGACTGACGCTCTTAGAGCATTTACAAACTACGAAGAGGTAAAAGCAGAGACAATAAAAAGAAGTGCTTTAGATAGAATGGGAACACCAGATGACCTAGCAGGATCAATCTACTTCTTATGCACAGATGATGCAAG
>CAMZLH010000009.1 GCA_947311565.1 uncultured Nitratifractor sp. | reverse complement strand
GGAAATGCTTACGGTAACCTAGAAGAGTACGACAAAGAAATAGAAGCCTGCCAAAACGCCATAGAGATAAACCCTCAAAAAGATGAGCCTTATTATAATATGGGAATTGCTTACCATCACTAAAAAGAGTTTGATGAGGTTATAACTTGCTATAAAAAAGCCATTCATCTCAATGCAAATAATAGTATGTCTTACACCAACCTTTTTGAGCTACAACTTACCCAAAACCAAGCCTTTGACAAAGAGCTAGAAGGGGCGTATTTAAAACGATTTGGCGACAATAAAGAGAGTAAGATTCACTATGATATTCTAAAAGTGTTTGAAAATATTGCTCATGGTAAAGATAGTGGATTAGAGGATTGGAAGCGTGAGTATGAGGGCGTTGGTTTAGATGGTTGGAGCTTTGATGAGCTTAGAGCGTGGATAGATAAGATGAAAGATACAGAGACAAAAGAGAGACTTTTAGAGGCTTTGAGGTTTTTTGAGGAGAGGTAGGTTTAGCCACTATTTATATTATGCAAGATACTATTTAAGAGTATAAAAGAGTCTTGTTTAATCTTTAAAATAGAGGAGATATTATGCTGTGCTCAATTAAATATTAGCATAAAGTGCGTGAGCCCTCTAGCAAGAGCAGCAAAAAGGATATACAAAACTTTACAATAAGTTATTTATAGATATACTTCAGATTAATTAAAAATTGAGTTAGCATAGTAAACTGGGCTCTGCTCATTTTACGTCTAATAATATAAAAAGGTAAAAAATTATGATTATAAACACTCAAGAGCAAGATAGTTCAACACTATATAAAGTCATCTCTCAAACTATAATTCCACGCCCTATAGCTTGGGTTGTTACTGAGTTAAATGGTGTTGTAAATATAGCACCATTTAGCTACTTTACAGCGCTATCATCTAAACCAGCAACTTGCATTATATCTATAGGACATAAAAGTGATGGAGAGGCTAAAGATACGCTAAGAAATATAAGAGAGAGTAAAAAATGCACAATATGTATGACTGAATTTGAGAATTTAGAGTTAATGCACAAAAGCGCAAAAGAGCTTCCTAGCAATATAAGCGAAGCTGATGAGTTAAATATAGAGACAAAAACGATAATCAAAGAGTATCCCCCAATGATTACAGACTCACCTGTAGCATTTGTATGCAGCTTTAACCAAGAGATAGAGATAGGTGGTAAAACTATTCCACTTATATTAAATATAGAGCAAATATATTTAAGAGATGATATTACAGATGATAATCTAAATATTAGTTACAATCCAATAGCAAGAGCAGCAAAAGGGTATGCAAAACTTTGCGAAGAGATATTTATGGAGAGAGTTTAATTTACTAAAAGTAAAATAGAGTAAGATACAAAAGAGGATGAATGATATTAGGGGTTAGATTCGTCACCTGAGCTAGAAAGCTTTGTTTTAAACTCTTGGTTATCTTTAGAGTATTTCCAAAGAGTATAGTTTTGATATAATTTTGCAGTTATATATCCATGCCAACCATCTAGAAAGCCTAATTTTAGTATATACATTTTAAAAAAAATCCATGGTGGCGAGATAACTCTTTTAGTTAAGCTCTTTTTTGCACCTAGTGTAGAGTACTCATTAAACTTCTCTATGCACTCTGATATTGTTTCGTATGCATAGTGTATCATATATGCTTTTAAATAGCCAGCTTTGCCCTCTATCTTAACACTTTCATGAACACTTCTATCTATAAACTTTCCTCTATTTTTATTAAATAGTCTTATATGCCTATCTGGGTATAATCCATAGTTTAACATCTTACCAAAATATATATTTTTTCTATTAATAAAGTATCCATTTTTTGTTGGGTTAGCAAGAGTTGATTTAATCTCTTTTTGTAAATTATCTGTAATCACTTCATCTGAGTCTAAAACAAATACCCAACTATTTTTAGCAAAATCTACACCTAACTGCTTCTGTTTTGCATACCCTAACCACTCTTGCTCTACTAATACTACATTAAAACTTCTTATAATATCTAAAGTCTTATCTGTTGAGCCACTATCTACAACGATAACCTCATCTGCAAAGATAGCACTAAATAGAGCTTTTTTGATAGTTTTTTCATTATTTTTTGTAAGAATAACAATAGATAAATTATTCAATATTTACTCTTTTACTATTGATATGTAATCCAAAAAGTACTCCTATAAAGAGTATAAATAGTATATTAGTAAACTGCTTTAAAAAGAGAGGTTCTGGTATCGAACTAAAAATAAATATTGTTAAAAAAATTATCTTTAATTCTCTAAACTCTTTATATACTATTATAAATTTAGCAATTTGATAAAAAACTAAAAATAACATTATTAAACCTATCACTCCTAACTCTACAAATGTTTGAAGAAATTGATTATGCATATGGTTATGTTTTAAAAAATTCTTTGTATAATTTGTAAAATATGGTGGGTTAACTCTATTAATAAACTCAGTAACAACCTCTTTTTGCGAGTTAATGCCATTACCTAATAAGATATGATCTTTAACTAGTTGTGGCGCAATTACCACCATACCTACTCTTTGCCCTAGACTAGTTTGATAGTTATTATCATAAATAAGTTTTTTAATATCACTAACTGCTAATGTAGCTCTTTTTTGAAAAGTGCTACTACTATAAAATGCCGTAGAGATAATAGCGATACACAAAGAGATTATAAATATAAAATTTTTAAAACTTATTTTAAAATGAATAAAAAAAGCTACTAACATAGCTATTATAAATGCTACTTGTCCTGTTCTACCACCATTAATGAATAGGTTACCACACATTGTCATAAAAAATAGAGCCATTATTACTCTTACTTTAAAGGTATATCTTTTACTAAATACTCTATTTAATAAGATAAGAGCTGATACTGCTATATATACACTATAATCTATATGCATCATAAATGGTGTAGGCTCTAGAGCACCTCTACCTTTTATTGTCCAAAACTCTAAAAACATACCGTAAGATAGAACTTCACTAACTATCATACCTGCTAAAAAAAGCGTTATAACTTTATCTATAGTCTCTATATTCTTATTAATAAATATAGCAACACCAAATATAGCAAACCACTGTATATAGTGGCTTGCATCTCCTATAGTTTGCTCTTTACTGACACTCCACATTAGTGAGACTACTACATATGCTATAAAAAGAGAAGTTACTATAAAAAAGTTCTCTTTAAAGAGTTTATTATCTCTATAAAATATTATAGCTATAATAAAATATAGAAAAAAGTAGATAGTAAATAGTGTATCTGAAACTCTAGAGAGAGGTAGCAGAAAAGTAAATAGTAATAAAAAATAGTATGTAGCTCTATCGTAATACCCCACAATTATATTCATGCTTCTCTTTTTTAATTTATATTATACCAATTTTTCTATTATGAGAGACTTTAAATACCTTTAATACAAAAGAGTAAATAGAGACAATCTCTATTTAGATACTAAATATAGTGCCACTGCTTGTAGTTGTTTTCCTTTAGTATCTCTACATAAGTTACTACTCTTTATATAACTTTTAGCTTCTGCTATAGATTTAAATTTTTTATCAATTGGTTTACATATTTTTTTATAGATCATAGCTCCTTTTTTTATAGCGTTAGCTTGACGAATCTTTTTAGCTATTGTATCTTTTTTATAACTCTTTATTGCTAATGCTAGTGTCTCTTTGAAACTTAATACTTTTCCACCAAAGTTATCTGTAAAATTATCTGCAGCTTCTTTGGTTTTGAATGCGTATTTACTTATTTTTGCTGCCATTGTTGCAGGTTTAGAGCTACCAACACTATACCATGCATCTTTAGCAGGTATAAATTTTAAACTACTATTGTCAATAACTTGAATATCTGTAATATTATTATCTTGCATATCTTCTACCAAGCAGTAGATAGAGCAGTATTGCTTAAATTTGCCATTTACCTTTGCAGCGTGGTTGGTTTTGTAAAACATAGGTAGAGTCATTCCACACTTGCTACAGTAGAGTTTACTCTCTCCTTTTTGTAAAATATGAGCTTTACTTATAGGCACAGCACGAAAGTTTTTAGGCATATGTAAACCACCATCTATACTCTTAGCACTCAATATCACACTAGCTAATAGAATAATAGCTACTTTTAATAGTTTCATAATAATCCTTTATAATATAAACTTTATGCAAAAATTATACAAACTGTTTGTTAAATCTATGTTAAGTGCTATTTTATATTAAAATATTTTAATATATTCCTACTCCACTCATCTAGATACTCCTTACTTACGCTACTTAATACTCTATCTACCTCTTTACCATTATGATATAGTATAATAGTTGGTATCGAAGATACTGCATTAGACCTAGCAATAGATTTATATTTATCTACATTTAATTTTGTAAATATTATCTTCTTCCCATATTTTTTTGCAACTGCTTCGTATTTTGGTTCTAACTCTCTACATGGTCCACACCAACTAGCCCAATATTTAACCAACACAGGTTTACCACTGTTTATTACTTTATTAAAACTACCAGCACTTAAAGCTTTTACACCACTTGCATAAGTTGCAACAGTTAGCAACATAACTAATAATATCTTTTTCATATAACTCCTTTGTATATATAATTCACATTTTATCTAAAAAAAGTAAAAAAATAATATTTAGTTAAGGCATAAAGTAGTACAATAAATTTTATTATATTTAAAGTTATCATAAAAAAAGGTTATGAACATGATTAAAAATTTACTCTCTGGTATTACATTTATCGCACTTTTTGCTCTTTTAGCAACTTTTATATCTACTTTAGCTCCATTAAAAGCTATTGGTCTATCACCTTTAGTAATTGGTATAGTACTTGGTACTATATATGCTAATACACTTGCTTATAAAGCTCCTCAAGCACTCAATAGTGGTATAACATTTAGTGCAAAAAAGATACTAAGATTTGCAATTGTTCTTTATGGATTTAGAATTACCTTTCAAGAGATATCAGATGTTGGCTTAGATGGTTTTTTGGTATCTGTAATAATGCTATCTACTACACTAGTTATAGGTTCATTTGCTGGAATGAAGTTATTTAAATTAGATAGAGATACATCTATATTAACAGGTGCAGGTGGTGCAATTTGTGGAGCGGCTGCAGTTTTGGCAACTGAACCAGTTCTTAAAGCTAAAGAGGAGAAGGTTGCAATTGCAGTTAGTATGGTTGTTCTATTTGGTACACTATCTATGTTTCTTTACCCAATACTCTACGAAGCATTTATAAAAGATGCAACTTCATTTTTACATATGAGTCCTAGAGAGTTTGGTATATATATTGGTGGTACAATACACGAAGTAGCACAAGTGGTAGCAGTACCAGCTTCTATACCAAATAGACCAGAAACAATGGCACATACAGCTGTAATTGTAAAGATGACAAGAGTTGTTTTAATAGCACCTACACTTATGGTTTTAGGCTTGATTTTATCGTTTAATCAAAATAGTAGTAGCACTAAAACAAAGCTTGTAGTGCCATGGTTTGCAGTATATTTTATATTTGTAGCACTCTTTAACTCTATGCATCTTTTAGCACAAAATATTGTAGATATAATTAATCAAATAGATACCTTTTTACTAACAATGGCAATGACTGCACTAGGAGTAGGAACAGCCTTTAAAAAGTTTAAAGGGTTTGGTCTTGCACCACTATTTACAGCACTTACTATGTATATATGGCTAGTGGTTGGTGGCTTTTTAGTTGTTAAGATGATAGTTAGTTAAGAGAATTAATAGAGAGTTAACTCCTCCCTATTAATTACTTATTGGAACAAATTTAGGTCCTACTATACATGGCCAGACTCTTTGTTCTACATTTCCAGTAGCATCAGTTACATTATCTGCCCAACAATACTCTTGACCATCATGACTATTTCCATAAGCTGTAGGAACATACCACACAACTATATCTGACTCTCCTACTATCTCTGGATCTTTTATAAACTCTTCGATACCAGTTTTATCTAATTCACAACAAGAACCTAGTGAACTCATATCATCAACACCTTCACTATTATTAAATCTTGTGATATATATTGACTCACTATCACCTTGACTATCATCACTATGTTGTCCACGGTTAGGCTCAACATAGTAACCAATATTTTTATCTATAGTATCACTAATTTTATATAGATATTTATCTTTATATAGTGGTTGACTTAAATCACTTTTGTAGCTACTCTCTAATTGCCAATTTTGCCAGTTGTTATCTTTATATTGATAAAAGTTATTATATTTACTATTTACATCTATATCTACTCTTATTATTGGACGATATGTAGAGTTTTGAGGATACCCTTGCCCTAAGTTAATAGCAATAACTCTAAATGCACCATTATTATAGAACTCAAATTTATTTTGAAATCTATAACTAGATAGTGCTGGCCAATTTGGATCTTTAAAATCTTGTACCATATAAAAGCCTACCTCTTTACCACTCTGTATAATAGGGTTTATCGTTGGTTGATGATATGCAGAGACAGCAGAAGAAGCAAAAGTAGGGCAGCCCATAGATATTGTATGCCCAAATATATAGTGATTATCATCGATCTTTTTATACACTAACTCTCTACCCTCTATAAAGTTACTACTATTTGTATCCTCTTTAAATAGGGCTTTAGATCTATATGATATATGCCAATCTACAACTTTTAATGATTTTGCAACACTTCTATTCTTATATTTAAGATCAAAAATCTCTAATCCATCACTACTAGTTATATGATACTTAAATGCCCAGTTACCTTGAGATAGTGAACTATCTTTTTTACAATAGTTACTAACAATATCTCTACTGCCATTACTATCTTGATTTTTATAATCTTCTCCGTAAGCATCATTATATGTAGAGTTGTAGTCTAAGAAGTCAGGTTCATCTCCTAATCTAGACCTTAACTCTAAATCTAACTCTTTATCAGAGACAGTATTTGAACTTAAAGCATACTCATCTATAGCATATGTAACAACACCCTCTCTATCAACTTCTAGACTCTCCTCTTTTGAAGATACTTTACTACTATTACCATCAGAGTCATAACTATCTAGAGCTACTAAAGTAGAATCATCTACATCTTTTGTAGTATTATCTTCTCTCTTTTCTGATTTTTTATCACTATCTTTTAAGCCCTTTTGGCGGTTACTGCTTGAAGATAAAATAGCAATAACACTATTATTCGTTTCAACTGTCATATTTGCTTCATCAGTTTCATCTATATAGCTATACTCTTCATTATACTCTTTAGAAGATGCTATATAGTTATCATCTCTATTAGTATCAGATCTTTTTTGAGTAAAATATGGCTCTTTACTATCGCTGCTCTTAGTATATAGTGCAGGTATATAACTATCTGGTTTTTTACTATCTGTATTAGAAGTAGATAATAAATTATATCTATTTGTAGCCATTGGCTCTTGTAGCTCTTTAGATGATCTATCATCAGAAGCTGAAAATGTTACAATAGCACCTACTGCTGCAACTAATAGTGTAGATGTTGCAATTACCTCTTTATTCATAATTTATGCCTCCCTTAAAAGAACTCTGGTCTATACTCAAAATGCATAGTATCGTAGTGACTCCACTTACCACCCCAAATAAAACCATATTTTTCAAATATCTTAACAATTCTTGCTGGTATTTTATTTTTATACCCTCTGCCTTTGTTCCAACGCCAATAAGCAGAGTATTTAACTCTAATATCTATAGCCGCACCAAATGAGTGAACACTAAGACGCGAGGTTCCAGCAATTTTTCTCCATTTAAATGTACCACCTATTGGAGTTAAATATTTTAGATAACTTTGAGGTAGCTCTTTTAAATCTCTAACTACAGCTCTTAAAGCTTGTGAAACTCCCTCCTTTTTAGTTACTCTAATCAAACTTCCATCTATCCATTTTATAGCTAATAGGTTGGCTTTAACTTCTGCTGCACTATTTCCATATATAGCACGAAACAGTGGCTCATACCTAACTCTTCCAGGATCAACATTTTTTGGCATCTGAGTAATAAATCTCTTTGGGTAATTATATTTAAACATATCATTTATATCAGGATTATTTAATAGCTGATTAAAGCTCTTTTTTCTCATATCATCATAAATAAAAGTCTCTCCACTCTGCATTACGATGTTATTGTTTTTACAATATTTTATAGAGTTATAGCTAGATACTAGTTTTTCTGCATATATATCGCATTTTGCTATAACTATAGTAGTAATTGTGAAAAAGATAATTAAGTATCTCATATATTAACCTTTTAAAAGTTCTGTTTTATTATCTCTATGCCAACTTAAAATATAATCCCAAGCTTCGACAGCACTATCTACTACAGTAAATATATCTAGGTCTTTTTTAGATATTAGTTCATTCTCTAGTAAAAACTCTATATTTATTAAGTTGTTCCACCAACTTTTTCCAACTAAAACTACTGGGATTTGTTGCATAGAACCAGTCTGTTTGAGTGTAAGTAACTCAAAAAGCTCATCCATAGTGCCAAAGCCACCTGGATAGACAACCATACCCTTAGATCTCTGAAAAAAATGAAACTTTCTTATATTAAAATAGTGAAAAAGAAGAGATAATTCAGGTGTAATATATGGATTTGGGTACTGTTCGAATGGTAGCTTTATGTTTAAGCCTATGGAGCTTGCTCCTGCTTCGTAAGCTCCTCTATTTGCTGCTTCCATAATACCAGGTCCTCCACCTGTCATTACAACGACTGTATTATCCTCTGCACCTTTACCACTTTTACCTATTATATTGCCAAGTTCTCTTGCACTTTCATAATAAAAGCTATTATTAAAAGCCTTTGTTGCTTGTTTAATATCCTCTTTAGATGCATTTTTTTCTATTAGCTCATCTAGTCTATTTTTAGCTACATTTTGTGGCAGTATTCTTGCACTTCCAAATATTGCAATCGTAGATTTTATACCACAATTTTTCATTGCAAGCTCTGCTTTTAAGTAGTCTAGCTCTAACCTTACACCTCTTGTCTCATACTCTTTTAAAAAATCTTTATCATCTTCTGCTAGAGTATATGTCGGAGAGCTTACAAGCTTTTCTAAAAGTTTTTGCTCATCTTTTGTATAATAGTTCATCTACATCTTTGATGCAACAAGTTTTGCTAAATCGTAAAGACGACTAGCATACCCAAATTCATTATCATACCAAGCCATTACTTTTACCATTTTACCAGCAACTACTTGTGTAGATAGTGCATCTACTATCGATGAGTGTGGATTTCCTAAGATATCACTAGATACTACTTCATCGTAAGTAACTTCTAGTACACCTTTTAATCTTCCTTCACTTGCATCTTTTAGAGTATTATTTAACTCATCTACTGTTACATCTTTTTTAAGGTTTGCAACAACCTCTGTAATTGCTCCATCTGGCGTTGGCACACGAAGTGCCATAGCTGTCATTTTACCCTCTAAACTTGGTATTACTTTAACAGTTGCTTTTGCAGCTCCTGTTGTTGTAGGAATAATATTTTGTGCAGCAGCACGCCCACGACGATGTTTACCAGGCTTTTTTCTATCTATTGTAACTTGACTTGAAGTATATGCGTGAGTTGTTGTAATATGAGCACTCTCTACTCCAAAGTTATCTTCTAAAACCTTCATTACTGGTGCTAGAGAGTTTGTTGTACAACTAGCGTTAGAGACAATATGGTGTTTATCGTTATCATATAGATCTTCGTTTACACCAAATACTACTGTAATATCTTCATCTTTTGCAGGAGCAGATATAAGTACTTTTTTAGCACCAGCTTCTATATGTTTTATAGTATCTTCTCTTTTTGTAAACTGCCCAGTACACTCTAAAACTATATCTATACCATCCCAAGGAAGCTTTTTAGGGTCTCTTTCGTTAATAATTTTTATCTTTTTACCATTAATTATTAGGTTCTCATCATCATACTCAATCACTGCAGGGAAACGCCCATGTACAGAGTCGAACTTTAACATATATGCTAAATCTTCTGGTGTTCCACTACCACCATTTGCCATAACTATCTCTATCTCATTTTGTTCATTTGCAAAATAGTTCCAAAGAACCATTTTTCCTATTCTTCCAAGTCCGTTTATCGCAACTTTTTTCATGATATAAACCTTTAAAATATAATTTAATAAATTTTACCAAATTTTTACTAGATATTTAATTATCTTTTTATCTTTTCTTGATACAATCGTATTATCGAAACAGGAGTAAATTACTCCGAATTAAATTTAAAGGATATTATTTATGATGATAAATGGAATGCCACAACCAGCTTTTTATATATTTAAGTGCCAACAGAGTGCACCTCCAGGTATGCCAAAACCAAGCTGTGTTAGCCAAAATAATCCAGAGAGCCAAGAGTTATTTGGTTATTTAGCACAACAGTTAATGACAAAAGGTATTATGGGTACAGTTCAGCCAATTCAAACAAGTTGTCTTGGTAGATGTCAGCAGGGTCCTGTAATGCTTGTAGAGCCAGGTCATACAATGTATGTAGATTTAAGTAAAGAGAAGATTGATAAAATAGTAGAAGAGCACCTAATTGGTGGAAGCGTAGTAGAAGAGTATGTAATACCTGAAGAGTTCTGGGGAGAGCCTATAGATCCAGCATCTATGTCTAACTAAACTTCACTTCAACTATTAATAAACTCCTACTAATTGATATAGAATGAAAAGATTAATATATTTTTTATTATCATCTATATCGGTATGGATTATCTCGATCTTTATAAACTATCTTTTAGGTAATAGACTCTCTTTTGTTTACATTAAAGATGGATTAAAAGAGATTGAGCATGTTGGGGTAGGGTTTAAATATTTATTTTTTTCTACACAAGTATAAATACTGATATATTTTTTAAACCATTAGATAACATAATGCTAGTAAAAGTAGCTATAAAGAGTTGTTACTTGAAGTTACAACTCAATGTTAAGCAACTATTTATTGATTATTAGAAAATACTAATTAAAGAAAACTATAAACATTATGTTAAAGTAAGTCTTATATAAAATAATGGAGTTTTTTATGAATAAAAAAGTATATTATCTATTTTAGCATTAATATTTATAACTGGATGTCAATCTAGCATGTCATCTTTAGATATTAAAAATGCTATTAGTAGTGGAACAAACCTTGATGCTATCGATAAAGATGGAAATACTCGTTTAACTTGGGAATCAATGTTTCATCATAATGAAAATATCAAACTTCTCTTAAAACATGGTGCAGATGTTAATGCAAAAGATGCCGATGGAGAACCGCCGCTATTTAGTGCCGTATTTCTTACAAAAAGAGAACCAGAAAAAGCATTAGAAACTGTTAAACTTTTAGTAAATAGTGGGGCTAATATCCACTATAGAGATAGTGATGGCAACAATGTTTTAAGCTCTGTTTGTTTAGCATCTGAAAATAAAAATATTTTAGAAATTGTAAAATATTTTATGAATAAAGGTGTAGATATAAAAGCAAAAAATAACAGTGGCTCTTCTGCGTGGGATAGTTGTAAAGAGAATAGAGCTGTATATGATTATGTGACTAATAGATAGAGGTAGAAAGTTAAAGTAATAGAGTTTACTAGACCCTAAAGTTTCATAATAGAAGAGATAACTATAAATTTAAGCGTAGAGTTTAGTGTGAAAGAGTATATAACATGATGTAAACTTTCACTATTTTTTGATATAATATTTATAAAAAATTTAAGGGTTTTAAATGACAATAACAATGCTTTATAGCAAGATACATAGAGCAACTGTTACAGATGCAAACTTAAACTATGTTGGCTCAATTACTATAGATACCAATATTTTAAAAGCAGCAAATATGATAGTTGGTCAAAAAATAGATATTGTTAATATAAATAATGGGGAGCGCTTTAGTACATATATAATAGCTGGAGAGGCAGGTAAAAAAGAGTTTTGTCTAAATGGTGCAGCAGCTAGAAAAGTTCATGTAGGTGATAAAATTATTGTAATTGCATATAGTGAGCTAACGCCAAAAGAGGCAGCTGAGTATAAACCAAAAATAGTTATACTAGATGACAATAATGAGATAGAAGAAGAGTTTAAGGGGTTAGAGTAATGTTTGATGGTTTAGATATGAGCAAAATGCAAGATATGCTACAAGATATGCAGAAAAAGGCTAAAGATTTAGAAGAACAGAGTAGGGCTACATCTTTTAAAGTAAAAGGTGGAGGCGGATTAATAGAGGTAAGTGCCAATGGAGCTGGAGAGGTTACAGATATAACAATAGATGACTCACTATTAGAAGATAAAGAGTCTCTTCAAATACTTTTAATAAGTACTATTAATGATGCACTAAAAATGTCAGAAGATAATAAAAAGAGTCAAGCAATGAATATGTTTGGTGGATTAAATCCATTTGGAACAAAGTAGTGCAAGATCTTTTAGATGCAATTGAGCATGACTCTTTGCCCCAAATTAAAAAACTTCTTAAAAGTGATAAAGTTAATCTAAATAGAGAAGTTATAGTTGGAGCAGAGTACGACTTAGAGGAGCATGATGAGATACAATTAGTATTTTATCTTGTACAAATTGGTGCTAGCAAAGAGGCTATAGAACTTTTAATAGAGCACGGATTAGACATTACATATACAAATAGAGAGGGTTTAAGTACACTAGATTATGCAATAAAATATAGAAGAGAAGATATTATTAAACTTTGTAAAGAAAATGGTATAAGCCTTACTAAAAGTAATCGGAAAAGTGGTTTAACCCCACTAATGCTAGCAGCAAGCTTTAATGATATAAAATTAATAGAGTTTCTAATAAAAGAGGGCGCAGATGTTAATAAAAAAGATAAATTTGGTATGAATGCACTAGATTATGCATATAAATTAGGTCAAAAAAAAGCTGCAGTAATTTTAGAAGAGTTTAAAGAGTAGCACTCTTTAAACACCCTTTTTTAAAGACTACTTTTTCTTATTTAATCTACAACTTTTTAACTCTGAATTATTAGTAGAATCCTCTAAACAACTCTTTTTATCTAAAGCTTTATTAACAGACTTATATAATTTAGATAAAACTTTTTTCTGCTTCTCTTTAGAGAATTTGCTACTCTCTAGAGTTTTATCAATTCTCTTATTAATATGATCTATTTTTCTATCTACAGATTTAATTGCTCTATCTTTTCTTAGATTAAACTTACTATTAGAAGATAGAGTTTGTTCTGTTTTGCACTCTTTTAAATCTGTCATGTTATCAGCAGCTAAAGTGCACTCTTTTAGTTTTGCTGTCTCTTTCAGTTTATTTTCTAAAGTAGCTAAAATCTTACTCTTGATAGAATCGAAATTTTTACCATCTTCATTTTGAGGCTGTGGTACAAATTCATTAGCACCAAACTCTGAATTATCACCTACAATAGTATATTTTCCAGTAGATGCATCATATACACATGTTGCATCTGCTAATAGTTTACACTCTTCAGGAGGTTCTGGTAGATTTAGCACTACTTGGCTTTGTGCATATGCAATATTTAATAGAAGTGATGATACAGCTATTTTACTTATTAATTTAATCATTATTTTACCTTTATTTAAAATTTTGAAGCTAATTATATTATAAAAAAAGTTACCTAGTTAAATATATTTCAAATTGTTATCTATTTTGTAGAGACTTAGATAAATACTAATAGTACAATATGTTTTATTATCATACTAAGTAAGTAGTTACAAAAAACGGATATAACTAATTTTGCTGTAGTATGGCATAACTTTGGTTTAAGAATAAAAAGATATTTTAAGATTTAGATTAAGTTAATAAATATTAAGGATTATAATGTCAAATTTTAATAGCAAAGCAAAAAGTTGGGATCTCAAAAGTAGGCGAGTACAAAATGCTAAAAATATTGCAAACGAAATAGAGATATCACTACCTTTTAAAAAAAATATGACTATTGCAGACTTAGGCGCAGGTACAGGATTACTTAGCTATTTTTTATCACATCTTGTATCTAAAGTAGTTGCCATAGATAACTCTAGAGATATGCTAGAGGTATTTTTATCTAAAAGTAACAGTTTTAAATGCGAGATAGAAGCGATAAAGAGAGATATTTCATTAGAGAGTATTGATTTAAATTTTGATGCTATAGTCTCTTCTATGACAATTCATCATATAAAAGATACTAAAGAGCTATTATCTAAACTATATAAGATGTTAAATAGTAATGGATATATAGCCTTAGCCGATCTAGAGATAGAAGATGGCTCATTTCATAGTGATAATAGTGGTGTTTATCACTTTGGTTTTGAATTTAATAGTTTAGCAAATATTGCGAAAGAGATTGGATTTAAAGATATAGAGATTAAAAGTTGTAACCCTATAATAAAACCCAATGGAGAGTATAGGGTATCTATATTAATTGCTAAAAAGTAGATAAAGAGGGAGATACCTCTTTATCTTACTTGCCTAACTTTTTCTTTTCACTAAAGTATATCCAAAACATAGGTAGTACAATTACCGTATGTAAAAATATTGTCAAGGTCAAAGGACCTTGATTTAGCCATCCAAAGAAGCTTGGAACTACATCTGTAAATTTATCAAAAAACATCTTCTCTCCTTTTAATTTTCTGCTTTAGCTTTTTTGCCAATTGTTAATAGATCTAACACTAAATAAACAAATCCAACAAATGTAACAACACCCATAATTGCTCTCCATAGTTGAGATTGAACATACCATGGTAAATTTTGTGCTGTAAAGAATGCATTCCATCCGCCACCAAGTTCAGCTCTCTCAACTAATACTTGCTCGTAACCTGCAATTGTAAGAGCTACAGTCATTCCTAAAACTCCAAATGTTATTAAGAAAACTGCCATTTTAGAGTTAAATGTTGCTTTCATACTCTTAATACCATAAGCACCTTGCAAACCAAGATACATCATACCAATCAAAATAGTTGCATATGCACCAAAGAATGCCAAGTGTCCATGTGCTGCTGTAAATTGTGTTCCGTGTGTATAGATATTTACTTGTGGTAAAGTATGGAAGAATCCCCAAATACCTGCACCAAGGAAGTTTCCAAACGCATTTGTAACAATCCAAGCCATTGCAGGACCATTGTTAATTGTAGGTTTTACACCATTAACACCTTGCTCTTTACCCCAATCATACAATACATGCACAAACATCGCTATTAATGGAACTGGCTCTAATGCAGAGAACAGTGCTCCAATCTCCCACCAGTATTCAGGTGTTCCAATCCAGAAATAGTGATGTCCCAAACCTAAAATTCCAGAACCAAATAGCATTAGAACCTCTATCCATAGCCACATCTCTACAATCTCTCTTTTTGCACCAATAATCTTAATTAATGCATAAGCTGCAAGTGTTCCTACAAATACTTCCCAAGTAGCTTCAACCCATAAGTGGATTACCCACCACCACCAGTATTGATCCATAGTAATGTTATCTGTAAAGAACATTCCAGCTAAATATAGCCCAGCAAGTGCAAGTAAGTTTGCAACCATAACTGTCATAATTCCAGTTGAACGACCCTTAATAAAGGTAAAGAATACATTGTAGTAAAAAATTAAAACAACAACTACAATACCAATATCTGCCCATCTTGGAGCTTCTAAATATTCACGACCCTCATTAATTAGCCAAATTGTACTCTCTTTACCTGGACCTACTTGAACAAATATATATACCAAAACAACTACAGCAATTGCAGCAGTCAATACCCAAAAGCCAAGTTTTCCAAGTCCTAAACCAACTGACTCTTCGCCAGTCTCATCTGGTAACATATAGTAAACTGAGCCAATCATTGCATAAAGCATCCATACAACTAAAGCATTAATATGCACCATTCTTGCTACTGAAAAATCAAATAGCTCAAATAAAAATGAAGGATACAAAAACTGAATAGCAGCAATCAATCCCATTAAAAGCTGTGCTCCAAAAAGAACAATAGCAACTCTAAAATACATTAAACCCAATTTCTGTGTTGGTGAAATTTCGTTTGTTTTTATACTAGTGAGCATTGGTTCCTCCTGTTTCAAATTGTTCTTTAGTTTTCGAGAAGTTTCTAGGGAAACCATTTGTATCAATAGAACTCATATGTTTCAAAAATGCTACAAGCCCTTTTGCTTCTTCTGCTGTAATACCAAGGTCTGGCATCATACGTGCATGAGTTGGATACTTAGATGGGTGTTGTAAAAACTCTGCCATCGCCTCTTCTCTTGTCTTTTTACCTGTCATTGCGAGCATATTATTCCATGCTGGGTCAATCCAAGCTTTTGTTAAGTCTGGAGCATAGTATGCACCATTTCCAAGTAGTGTATGGCAATTCATACAGTTTTTAGCTTGTGATGTTAGCTTTCCAAGATGCAGTAGCTTTGCAGCCTCATCTGCACTCCACTCTTTACCAAAAAATGGCTCTTTTGCACCAATTACTGGTACTTCGTGCCCTCTTTTTTTACTCATCTTATAATCGATGTGATAGTTAATTACTGTTGGAGCCGGAACTCTTTTAGTAACTTTATTTTTTAAATCTGCTTCTGTACCCATTGTAATTTGTCCTATTGTGTCAAATGTTAGCCAAATTAGTAAAACAACAGCAAAGCCTGTTACCCAAGCAGCAGATCTACGCCAAAATGAAATCGATGTCCAAACCGATAAATTTTCATTTGCCATTTTAATCCTCCTTTAAATTTTAAACTCTAAGTTACTATTTTGAATCATATCGTTTATCTGACTCACTAATTAAATGAAAATATAGATGAGGAATAAACAGATATGCAATCATAGTTACAACTAAAGCTTTTGTAGTAAAGTTATTACTATGAATCAAAATAGATAACTCATATAGAGAGTATGTCTGTAATGCCCAAAATATATACCCAAAATTCAACCACTTCTTTGGCAGGTAATCCATCTTAGTTAATGTAATCCAAGCTGCATAACCAACACCAAAGATTAAAACAAGAGTTGAGATAATAAAGATAGGTAAAAACTGATCTGGTGCTATCTCGGGTCTTATAAATAGTGGTTGCATGGTATTTCCTTTGAGTATAATTTACTTAGCATTGCTTATTATGCCAATATTTTTAGAGTAAGTTATTGATGTCTGTCAAGATTAGTGTAAAAAATTATAAATTATTTTTATTCAAAAGTTTTAACTTAGATTTTATATTAAAATGATTTCATATTTTGTAAAATATATATAGTCTTACTTAAAGTTGAAAGCTTATTTATACTATTGCAACTTAGCAGATTCTTATAGAGGTTAAGCTTTAATAACTAGCTATATAGTTATTAAAAATATAATATAGCACCATAAATAGATACTATTTACTCTCTATAATACATCTAGCTAAATGGAAACTCCGTGAATAGTTTGGAGATATAAATTGATTATCTTTTATACTCCACTCTAGATGTTTATTTATTGTTACAAATTGTGCTGCTTTTGTATGTATTCTATTTTCACAAAGTATATTTGAGCTTTGATTAAATGCTTCCTCTACGCTACTCATTCTATTTTTTGTAATATAGAAATGAGAGAAGATAGCAAGTGATACTACTACAAAGACAGAGCCTAGTCCCTTTTTTACACTACCTTTAGCCATAAATGAGCGTGTTGTTACAAATAGTGTAATTGCTAGAACAAAAGCACCTATTGCAAGATATGCACCCTCTAGAATAAAAAATTCACTCATAATTAAAACCTTTTTTTCTTAATAGTATCCAATTTTATAAAAATAAAAGTTGATTTTTATCAATAGTAAAAGTTATAATAATATGATATACTCAACAAAAAGGTTATTTATGAAAAAGTATCTACCAATTGCACTAATGCTAGGATTTTTAGTAGTTGGCTTAAGTGTTTTTATAGCTTCTAAACCAACTACTAAAGCACCGATCTATAAGAGTATTACAAAATATTCACCATACTATTTAGATAAACGCTTTGGAGGTTTACAAATTTTAAAAAGAGATGATAAAGAGTTTAAAGAGAAACCAATAAATGCTGATCTTTTTAAAAGATATGAGTATTTACAAAAAGAGTGGGGAAAAAAACATTTAAAAAGAGATGGTGATATTTTAGTTATAGAGTCATCTAAGGGTACTATTAAAGTTCCTCTTAAAAGTGTAGAAGATAGAGAGTTTATAAAAAACTTCTATGGAATATAAGATGATAGATATTATTGTAACATTAGTTTTCTCTATTGTTATGTTAGTTTTTATGGCTTATCCAGCCATGATTTTATCTAATAAAATCAATAATAAAATTAGCTTAACTAATAAGAGTCAAACTAATTTAACTATTTTTCTTACTATTTTATTCTCACTAGTAATTGGTATATTTTTAAAATATTATTAAACACTATAGAGAAGTTTAATCTATAGTGGAAGTTTAGGTTAAATATACTATTTTATTTGAAAGTATTGGCTCTTTAGCTCTCTAAATATATTATCTTTAATACCAAGTTTTTTAGCAATTTTAGGATTTACTATATAGTATCCAAGAGTAACTTGAAGTTCATCGCCTTGTTTTAACATACTCTTGTAGCTTATAATTTTACTCTCATTGGCTTTTAACATACTGTTTTTAATCTCTTTTGTTGCTAGCCAAGGCACTGAAGCGCCATCACTATTACCTAATACTTTTACAAATGTAACTAAAGGAAGAGGCTTTTTATTTAGTGTTACTTTTAGCTTTAAAACTCTTAAAGGTTGTGTTAAAAGGTCATGTGGAGCTAAATTTTTAATAGTTATATCAAAACCATTATCTCTTTTAATATAGTTTAACTCTATATACTTAGATAACATTTTAGGTTTATTGTGAACACCTGCAAAGCCATGATATTTATGAGTTTTTGTTACTCTTATAGTTGTTGCACTGCCACTAATACTAGGCATATGGCAACTTATACAGTTTTGTTTAGTAGAGTTATTAGAGTCTGTTTTGCATATTGTAAAGCCTATACTATTTTGCTTATGAGAGTGGCAACCCATGCAGATATCTCCACTATAATATGCTTTGTTACTATAGTCAATATTATGGTATGGTGAGCCAACACTCTTTTTGAATAGACCAAAAAAACTAGACTCCTCATGATAGATTAACTTTTTATCTTCCATCCCTTTTTGTGCAGAGTATAGCAATTTTTTATCTTTTGTATATATATTTTTATTTGATACTGTATTCTCTTGTATAGAGCTAATTTTATGACAAGTCATACAGTCTATACTTGCACTCTGCTTCTCATTTGTATGGCACTTTGCACAGCTATATTTACCTTTTTTATGCAGTGGATGACGACTCCATATAGCGTTATGAATTTTGTCATCTTTATAGTATGAGCTAGAGTGAATAGAGTTTTGATACTCATTATATATAGTAGGGTGACACTTTTGACAAACTTTTGACTCTAGAGAAAACAGAGTAGTATATAGCATAACAAGAGTAATTAAATATCTCACCAGAAAACCTTTTTTGTTAGATATTATCATAAAGAAGAGAGCCTTTCTTTGATTATAATCAACTTTATAACTCTAAAATATCTACCTCCCAGAAGAAGTCTATCCACTCATGGGCTCTTTTTAGTGTATAGTCTGCTTCAATAATTGCTGTAGGTTTATAAAATATGGTTGCTAGTTTAAATTGAGTATTTGGGTATTTACTCTTTAGCAGTTTTAATACCTCTTTTAGAGTCTCTCCACTATCTATAATATCATCTACAACTAATACCCTTTTTGCACTACTTAAATCTGGAATGTTAAATATCTCTAAAGTATCTAGCTTATTCTCTTTTTCGTAGTGTATAGAGTTTAGAGCAAAAAGTCTTCTTGTATCCATGCCTTGCGCCATAAAATGTCCTAATGTTAAACCACCTCTTGCAACTGCAAGAAGAGTATCTGGATTAAAACCTTTTACTCTATTTACAAGTGCAGCTGCGTCACCTACAAACTCATCGTAACCATAGTAGTATTTTTGCAAAATAACCCCTCTTTAGTGAACTATAAATATAATTAAAGAGATTATAGCAATTAAAATAACACCTAAGTTTAAATCTTTCACCTCACCTTTTGCCAACTTTACAGCAGTGTAAACTACAAATGCAGCAGCTAAACCATTAGTTATAGAAAATGTAAGAGGCATAAGTATAATTGCCAAAAAGGCTCCAGATGCTGTTGCTACATCCATATTTTCAAAATCTATTCTGCCAAGCTCTGTAAACATTAAGATACCAACAGCTACCAATATTGGCAATATTGCAGGCTCTGGAATTGCTTTAAATAGTGGCAACATAAATAGTGTAGATACAAAGAAGAGTGCTGTAAAAACTGCACTTAAACCAGTTCTACCACCAGCTTCTACACCACTTGCAGACTCTATAAAAGATGTTGTAGTAGAGACTCCTAACAAAGAGCCAGCTACTGTTGCAACTGCATCTGCTTCTAGAGTCTTCTCTAGTGCTTTATCTTTATCTTCTCCATCTTGAAAGAGATTTGCACGTGCCCCAACAGCAGTTAGCGTACCTAGTGTATCGAACATATCTGTAATTAAAAAGGTTACAATTACAGGTAACAAAGATAGTGTTAAAGCAGATGTAATATCTAAATGCATAGCAATTGGTGTAATAGATTGTGGCATACTAAAAACAGCCTCTGGAAGCTTAGCAATACCACTAATCCAGCCAACAACAGAAGTAATTAATACTGCCAATATAAAAGCCCCTCTAATACGGTATGCATGCAGAGATAGTACAACAATTAAACCAAATGCCCCTAAAAGAACTTCTGGGTTAGAGAAGTCCCCAAGCGCTACAAAGGTATCTTTATTTGCTACTATCATATGCATCTGCTTTAATCCAATAAAGGCAATAAATGCCCCAATACCTGCACTAATTGCTCGACGCAAATCCATAGGAATCGACTGCATTATCCATACTCTAAATTTAGTAAAAGATAGTATTACAAATACTACACCAGATATAAATACAATACCCAAAGCAGTCTGCCAAGGTATCTTCATTCCTAAAACCAAACCATATGCAAAGTATGCATTTAATCCCATACCAACACTCATAGCAATTGGAGTATTACCCCATAAGCCACTAAATAGAGTCGCTAATATTGTAATAAGTGCAGTTGCTGTAACTACTGCTCCCATAGGCAAGCCAGCATCAGCAAGTATAAAACCATTAACTGGTACTATATACATCATTGTTAAGAATGTTGTAAAGCCAGCTGTAAACTCTTGTTTAATATTAGTGTTATGCTCTTTTAACTTAAACATATTAATCCTTTAAATGCCGTAATTACTGCCATAATTCTCTACAACAAAGTCAATATCTTTGTCACCTCTACCTGATAAATTTATTAAAATTGTTCCACTATTATTATCTTTTGCCAATTTACATGCGTAGGCTAGTGCATGAGAGCTCTCTATAGCTGGTATTATTCCTTCAAGTCTTGATAACTCAAAAAATGCATCTATAGCCTCTTTATCATTAATATAAGCATAGTTAACTCTACCCAAATCTTTTAGATAGCTGTGCTGAGGACCAACAGATGGATAGTCTAATCCACTAGCTACTGAGTAGACAGGTGCAGGTTCTCCATTTTCATCTTGTAGCATATAAGATTTAAATCCATGCATTACTCCAGGTTTACCATGTGTTATCGAGGCAGCATGTTCTCCTAAAACATTAATATCTCTACCAGCTGGTTCAACACCATGCATTGCAACATTTTCATCTTTTAAAAATGCTGTAAATAGCCCCATTGCATTAGAACCACCACCTACACAAGCAACCAAGTTATCTGGTAGTTTACCAGTCATCTCTAAAAACTGCTCTTTAGCCTCTGCTCCAACAATAGATTGGAAATCTCTAACCATTCTTGGATATGGATGAGGACCAACTACCGAGCCTATTCCAAATAGCTGAGTATGTGGGTCTGCCAAATAGGCTCCAAATGCAGAATCAACTGCCTCTTTAAGTGTTTTTCTTCCATGAGTAACAGGAACTACATTAGCACCTAAAATCTTCATTCTTACTACATTTGGATACTCTTTTGCAATATCAACTTCGCCCATGTGAATATCACACTCTAAGCCAACAAGCGCAGCTGCAGTTGCTAGAGCAACTCCGTGTTGCCCCGCACCTGTTTCTGCAATTAATCTCTTTTTACCCATTTTTTTAGCCAAAAGTGCTTCGCCTAAACAGTGGTTTATTTTGTGTGCACCAGTATGGTTTAAATCTTCTCTTTTTAAATATAAAGGTGCACCATATTTTTTAGATAGGTTTTTTGCATGAAAAATAGGACTTGGTCTACCAACATAGTGTTTATAAAGTTCTGCTAACTCTTCTCTAAACTCTGAATCTTCTCGAATATCCTCATAGGCTTTAGTTACTTCATTCATAATCTCTTGAAGTTCTGGCGGAATAAAACTCCCTCCATACTCACCAAAATAGCCACTCTCATCTGGTAACTCACAATTAAATATGTTATCTGTCATTATATCCCCTTTAGTATTTATAATTTTATAGTACAGTAATTATACTTATATAAAAATCAAATCTAAATTGCATATATTTTAATCATACTATTTTAATATTAATCATTAATATGTATAATATTTAATCAATTTTCTCTACTATTGAGAGAGCTAATTGCTTATTTTTAGATATACTAATTAAGTGATTTCAAGGAGTACCAGTTGAAAAAGATAGAAGCGATAATAAAACCATATAAGCTAGAGGATCTAAAAGAGGCTTTAGTAGATATTGGCATAAGCGGTATGACAATATCTGAAGTAAAAGGTTATGGTAGACAGCAAGGACATAGCGAGCTATACAGAGGAGCAGAGTATATTGTAGACTTTATTCCAAAAGTTAAAATAGAGATAATTTTAGAAGCTAATAGTGTAGATGAAGCAGTAGATACTATTTTAAATAGTGCTAAAACTGGTAAGATAGGAGATGGAAAAGTATTTATATCAAGTATAGAAAAAATCATAAGAATTCGTACCGGAGAAGAGGATAAAGAGGCTATATAGTTCTCCTTATCTTTTATGGTAAATAAAATAGAACCCTCTAATTATTACCTCAATAAGTAAATATATCAATAAGTAAATATATCAATAGGTAAATATTATCTATTTAATAACATCTTTTATTAAATACCCTCTTGAGTTAGCAAAAATATAAAATAAGATAAGTTTTATCAACTATTTAATCACAATTTTTTATTAAAATTTAGATAGAATAGTTGATAAAAAGGATAATAATGAAAAGAGTTATATTTGCAATAGTTGTTTTAACGCTATCTCTATTTGCAGCTAATGATAAAGAGGTATTTAATTTAAAAACTGTTGAGGGAAAAGCTTTAACTTTTAAAGGTACGGATGAAGGTATTTTAGTCTCTCCTTATGAGGGTAAAATTGTATTTTTAGAGTTTTGGGGTACTTGGTGTGGTCCTTGTCTTTTAAGTATTCCTCACCATGAAGCTATGCAAGAGAAGTATAAAGATATCTTAAAAATTGTATCGGTAGAGACTACCCCAAAAGTGACGAACAAAGAGTTGATTTCATTTAAAAATAATCCTGGTAAAGAGATAGATATGTCTAAAGTTAAGTGGTTTTTAGATAATAAAGCTAAATCTTCACAAGCTAAGGCATATCTTAGTAAACCTGTAAAAGAGTTAGAGGAGTTTAAAAAATCTGGTAAAAAAATTACTTATGATTTAGTAAGCTCTAAAGAGGGTGGAGATCTACTTAGATATATAGCGCAAAGAGCTAGATGGCAAGGTGGGATACCATTTTTAATTGCATTTGACCAAAAAGGTAGAGTTATAGATATTGTTCAAGGAATGCCCACAGAAGATAAGCTAGAAGCACTTATTAAAAGAGCTCTTCCTAAAAAAGTTGGCTCTAGTAAAGAGCCTCTTGCAAAGTAGTTAATATTATGAAAATATTAACTACTTTAATAGTAGCTATTCTGCTTAGTGGCTGTGTAAATAGAGAGAATAGGAATAGCAGAGTATCTAATTCTCAAGAGAAAATAGTATCATTATCTAATAGTGGTACTATATGTTTAGTAAAAACTAAGAGTAGCTCACTTTTAGTAAAATACTATCCACTATCTACATCTTGTGCATCATCTTCTATATATAGTTGGAAACTTAATGGATTTGATAGTAGTAGAGTAGGGGATAACATTAGAATAGATAGTTACTCTCTGTATAAAAAGTCTAACTCTAAAATTGCAACTAAAGATTGTGCTGGTGCTAGAGTTATAGTTAAAAAAATAGCTATTCGTAAAATATATAGTTCTATATATTGGGGTAAAATAAAGATCTTAGAGTCTATTAATGAACTAAATAGTAGTATATGTTATAAAAAAGATAAAGATAGTATAAAAAAGGTTAAAGCTCTTTAAGAAATAGTTATTAAAGCTTAAGGGATTAATTATTTAAAGTAATAATAAACCCTGCTCCTCTTGAAGTGTTGTAAGCCTTTATAGTTCCACCTATTCTCTTCTCTATAATAAGCCTACTCATATATAAGCCAAGACCCATTGAGGCTTGCTTACTGCTTTCATGAGCTTCAAATATCTTCTCTAATTTTTCATCTGGTATTCCTACGCCATCATCTTCAATTCTGAGCTCAACCTTACCTCTATCAACCTCTCTAAGTAGAATATATATATTTCCCCTTACAGGAACTGCATCAGCAGCATTCTTTATTAAATTAATAACAACTTGTAAAAACTCATTTTCATATATTTTAACACTGGCTGGAGATAGCTCTTGTACTAACTTTATCTTTTTTCTATCTATAAGTTCAGATAAAAAATATATAGCTTTTCTTACTAAAAGAGATAGATCTGCATAAGTAGGGTCCTCTTTTGGTCTATAGAAGGTTCTAAAGTCATCTATTGTTTGACTCATCATCTCAACACTATCTTCTATTGTTTTACTCTGTATATCTAGTGTATTAGAGTTTGGTTTCTCTTTAGATATTTCAAACCTCATTCTAACCAAAACTGATGCTATTTTATTTAACGGTTGCCTCCATTGATGTGCAATCATTGGAAGAAGTTCACCTAAAAGTGCCTGTTTTGAACTTAATATAATTCTACTATTTTTACTATCAATAGTCTCCTCATATTTTTTTAATCTATTATATACAACTACAGACAAAAATAGAGATAATAGAAGTAGTAAAAACCAAGTAATACCTAATAGATAGATACTACTTCTAATGCTCTCTTCGGTATTTTTACTAATAGTACTCTTAATTTTATTCATAGTGGTAAAATACCTATTTTTACTACTATATACAACAACTGCTATATCTTTATTGTTCTTATTTTCTGTATAAGATAAAAAGTTTTTAGCATCATAATAACCCTCTAGCTTAGATAACTTAAGTATCGTTTTTTTATCTAAGATATTACTTGTTTTAAATAGTACTTTATTATCCTTAGTAAAAGCTAAACTGTAGCCATCTTTTATCTCTATTGACTTTAAGAGAATTAAGACAAATTTATCATCTATATTATCTAAAGCATTAACAACATTGTTTATTGTTAATGCTCTTGTCTCTAGAACATTTTTAGAGAAGAGACGAAGATTTACCTTATAACTCTCTATAAAGTTTTTATTATCTTTATCAATATGTGAAAAGAAAATATTATATGAGGCAAGCCCATATATTAGCAGTATTAAAGGTGGAAAAATAATTATAAAAGCAGATACTTTTCTATTAGATAAAAAACTTTTTAATCCCAATACTAACTACTCTCTAAAACATAACCAATTTTAGACCTTACTTTAAGTAGCCCATCTGGCAATTTTTTCCTTAACTGTTTAACAAAAGACCTAATTGCATTATCAGTTGGAATTTCACTCCATAGTTGATATAGATCTTCATATGTTACAGCACCTTTATCGGCTAACATTTGCATCATCTTAAGCTCTCTATATGTTAATGAGTAGTTCTCATCATCAAAAAATACACTACTCTTTACAATGTCAATAGTCGCACCTTTAGGTAGTGGAATCAGTGTTGTTTCACCCAACTCTTTCTCTAGTTTCATAAGTAATTCATATAGTTTTCTAGATGTTAGAGGCTTTACTATATATTTATCAAGTTTTAACTCTACTGATTCTAAAAGATAGTCTGTTTTTGTATACGCAGAGACAACAATAATTGGCATATCTGGTTTTACTTCTCTTATCTTTTTAATTAATTCTAATCCATTAAAGCCTGGAAGTTCAATATCAACAATAGCAATATCTAATTGCTCCTTTTTAAATTTTAGCCAAGCATCTTCTCCACTATCTGCATCAACAACTTTTTTAAAAAATTCTTTTAAAATCTCTTTAATATTATCTCTTACAGTCTCATCATCCTCTACATAAAGAACTTTTTTTGTCTGTAGTACATTATACATCTTTATAGCCTTTCTACACTTCTTCTTATTATTATATCGCAATTTATGTCAAAATAAAAACATATATATTAAATTAATTTGTCTATTCTTCGACTTAAAATGCCCATTTTATCGAACATATGATTAAATAGTGATTAATATTTTATTATTTACTACCATAATATCGATATAAAATTAATCTTATTTTTTAATACTAACTCTTTGAGAGTGTGTAATTGCTACCGCCATAGCATCGGTAATATCTAGTGGTTTAATCTCTTTTTTAATATTTAAGACTCTTTTTACCATAAAAGAGACCTGCTCTTTTGTTGCCTTACCATTTCCAGTAAGTGCTTTTTTAACCTGGAGTGGTGTATACTCATAGAAAAATCCTATATCCTGAAGTATTTTTAACATTAATGCACCTCTAAACTGTGCTAACTTAATTACAGTTTTTGGATTAAAAGCAAAAAATATATCCTCTATTGCAACTTCATCAATCTTATTAGATTTTATAATCAAATCTAATCCCTCTATCATCTCTACAATCTGCTCTTGTAGAGTTTTAGATTTAATTTTAATTAAACCCGCTTCTATTAGAGTGTTTTTCACTCCACTCTTTTTTACTATGCAGTAGCCCATATTACGGCTTCCAGGATCAATTCCTAATATATACATTCACATACTCTTTCACAGTGTGAATATAATAAACACACCTTTTTTAAATGCTTATTTTAGCCAATTTAGGATAAAATTATCTAAAAGTTATTCACATAAGGCTATATTGAATGGATATTGGTGTCACTGTATTAGAAAATTTAAAAAAAGAGATTTCAGAAAATGAGTTTAATAGGTATATAAAACATTTAAAGTATGACAAATCTAGTTCAAGAGCAGATGTATATATATTTATTACTAATAATATTCTTTCTGCAAAATGGATTAGTAGTAGATACTCCGATAAAATTGCGCATTTAATAGAAGTGGAAGCTGGTATTAAAGTTGATGTTATAATTAATACAAAAGGAAATAGTAGTTCTAAAAAAGTTGTAATAAACAATAAAAAAGTAACTAAAAATGAATCTACTCTACTAAATCCAACATTTACATTTAGCTCATTTGTAGTTGGTGAATCAAACAAATTAGCATATAGTGTTAGTGATGCTGTATCAAAACAACCTGGAGAACTATATAATCCGCTATTTATTTATGGTGGAGTAGGTTTGGGTAAAACACACTTAATGCAAGCGATTGGTAATGAATTAACAAAAGAAGGAAAGAGTATAATCTACAACACATTTGAACAATTTATGAATAGATATACTGCAAATCTTCGTACTAAAACAATGGATAGATTTAGAGATTACTATAGAAAATGTGATGTACTGTTAATAGATGATATTCAGTTTATATCACGAAAAGAGCAGACACAAGATGAATTTTTTCATACATTTAATGAACTACACTCACTTAAAAAACAGATTGTAATTGCTTCTGATAGAGCACCTAAAAAGATAGCTGGACTTGTAGACAGACTAAAAAGCCGTTTTGAGTGGGGAATGCTAGTATCAATAAACCCTCCAGAACTAGAGACAAAAATTGCAATTATAAAAAAGAAAAGCCAATTAGATGGTATAAGATTAGAAGATGAGGTGATAAACTACCTTGCTTCGAAACTTGGTAATAATATAAGAGAGCTAGAGGGAACAATTATAAAACTTAATGCTATGAGTAGCTTATTAAGACAAAAAATTACTTTAGAGTTTACAAAAAATGCAATTAATGACTATCTTAATGAGAAAAAAGAGAGTATATCTATAGATGATATTATAGATACTGTAGCTAGCGAACTTAATATAAAACCAGCAGATATAAGATCTAAAAAAAGAGCTAAAAAAATAGTTGAAGCTAGAAGAATGTGCATATACTTAGCAAGAAACTTAACACCAAACTCTATGCCACAAATTGCAGTATATTTTGGAATGAAAGATCACTCAGCAATTAGCCATGCAATGAAAAAAATTGAACAAATTATCGAAGCAGATGAAAATTTAAAAGTTTTAATAGAAGAGATTCAAGGTAAAATTGAAACTATTAAGCCAAAAATATAAAAAAATAGTCATTTTAAACAAAAAAGTAGATATAATTAAAAATTAAAAGTGAATAAGTGTGAAGAGACAAAATAAATTTATACCTAGTTAAATATAGACTATATGCCTATTTGAAAAGTTATTCACACTATTTAAACGAGATACTAATACTACTATTTATATTATATATAAAAGGGAGAAAATGAAAATAACAACAAGAAAAGATGTAATAGAATCTATATTAATAAATGCACAAGCATTTTTAGAAAAAAAAGATCCTACTAATATAACATCTCATATATATATTGACGCTACTAATAGTAAAGTTCAAATTAAAGCTACAGATAGTGAAATTGGATTAAAAGTAGTTAGCGATCAATTTAATATAATTGAACCTGGAATATTTACAGCAAATGGAAAAAAACTTCTAGATATTATTAGAAGTCTAAAAGATGATTTAATAGAATTAAGAATAGTTGAAAATAATTTAGAGATAATACAAAAAAATACAAAATTTAAATTACCAACATTTTCATACAATGAATATCCAACCTTTCCCGAATTGGATAATAAAGGTAAAATCACATTAGACTCTATCTCTCTAATTAAAAGTTTAAAAAAAATAACTCCATCTATTGATATAAATAACCCAAAATATGAGTTAAATGGAGCACTTATTGATATAAAAAAAAATATCACTAAATTTGTAGGTACAGATACAAGAAGATTAGCTGTAATAGAATTAGAAAATAGTAGTGAAATAGAATTAAACTTAATTATCCCTAAAAAAGCTATAATAGAAATTCAAAAACTTTTTTTAGACAAAATTGATATATATTATGACGAAAATTCAATTATTATTAAAAATGAACAATTTTATATATTTAGTAGATTAATTAATGGAAAGTATCCAGATTATCAAAGAATTATTCCTCAAACATCAAAATATAATATTACAATTCCTAAAAAAATGATCTTAGATGCTATGAAAGTTGTAAATATAATATCTTCCGAAATAAAAATTAAATTTGAACAAAATTTAATAATATTAGAGTCTTTAAATGGAGATACACAAGAGGCTAAAACATCTATAGAGACACCAATTAATATTGATAATAGCTATGAATTTGCTTTAAATAGTAAATATCTATTTGATTTTATATCACAAATAGATGGTGATGATTTTGAAATTAAATTAAATGAGCCAAATCTTCCTGTAGTTGTAAAAGATAATAACTTTTTAACTGTTATTATGCCAATTTTACTATAATTAATTAAAGAGAGATAAATGAAACAGACTAAATATATATTTGTAACAGGTGGAGTGCTTAGTTCACTTGGTAAAGGAATTGCTGCAGCTAGTATCGGTACACTACTTAAAGCTTCTAATTTATCTATTGGTATATTAAAATTAGATCCATATATTAATGTAGATCCTGGAACAATGTCTCCATTAGAGCATGGAGAGGTTTTTGTTACAAAAGATGGAGCTGAAACAGATTTAGATTTAGGCCACTATGAGAGATTTTTAAATACATCATTAACAAAAGCTAATAACTTTACAACAGGTAAAATATATCTAAGTGTATTAGAAAAAGAGAGAAAAGGTGAGTATTTAGGTAAAACAATACAAGTTGTACCTCATATAGTTAATGAGATAAAAGAGAGGATATATAAAGCTGGAGAGAGCAAAGATATTTTAATTGTAGAGCTTGGTGGAACTGTAGGAGATATAGAAGGATTACCATTTTTAGAGACAATAAGACAGATAAAACATGAGTTAGGTATTAAAAATGTTATGAACATACACTTAACACTTTTACCATATATAAAAGCTGCAGGTGAGTTAAAAACAAAACCTACACAGCACTCTGTTGGTGAACTTAGAAGAATAGGAATTACTCCTAATATGATTATTTTAAGAAGTGAACAACCAATACCTAAAGATGTTAAAAGAAAAATTGCATATAGCTGTGATATTGATCAAGACTCTGTAATCGAGGCTGTTGATGCCGCTACAATATATAGAGTTCCTCTAAATTTTTTATCACAAGATATCTTAACACCAATAGCAAAACAGTTAGAACTAGGAGAGTTAAGACCAGATGTAGCCCATTGGAGTGAATTAGTAAACAAAATACTACATCCATCAAATAGAGTAAAAATAGCATTTGTTGGTAAATATTTAGATCTTAAAGAGTCTTATAAATCACTTACTGAAGCTCTTATTCACTCGGGTGCAAATTTAGATGCAAAAGTAGATATTGTATGGGTAGATAGTGAAACTGTTGAAGAAGATGGAGCTTTAAAATATCTAGAGAGTGTTGATGGTATTTTAGTAGCTGGTGGATTTGGAGAGCGTGGTGTAGAGGGAAAAATTTTATCTATTAAGTATGCAAGAGAGAATAATATTCCATATCTTGGTATATGTTTAGGTATGCAATTAGCTCTAATTGAATTTGCAAGAGATGTAGCTGGAGTAGAAGATGCTACATCTGTAGAGTTTAATGAAAATACAAAAAGTCCTTTAATCTATTTAATTGATAACTTTATAGATGCTAATGGAGAACATCAAGTTAGAACTACTAAATCTCCTCTTGGTGGCACAATGCGCCTTGGTGAGTATAAGTGTGAAGTAAAAGAGGGTAGTAATCTATTTAAAGCATATGATAGTAAAATAATATATGAGAGACATCGACATAGATATGAAGCAAACCCTAAATATAGAGAAATTTTAGAGGAAGAAGGCTTAGAAATTACTGGTGAATCTAAAGGCTTAATAGAAGCAATTGAAGTTAAAGAACACCCTTGGTTTGTTGGTGTTCAGTTTCATCCAGAGTTTACATCTAGACTTCAAAAACCAAATGAGATTATATTAGGATTTGTAAAAGCCTCTATGCACTCTAATGTATAAAAAATTATCTAAAGCCGATATATACTCTGCTCTATATAATCGTCAAAGAGGTGAGTTTTTGACTCTTAAGGAGTTGCCATACCCACAGACCTTTAAAGATATGAATAGAGCAGTTAAAAGGGTTGTAGAGGCTATTAAAGCGGGAGAGAAGATAGCTTTAATTGGTGACTATGATGTTGATGGTGTAGTATCTACTACAGTTATTAGAGAGTTATTTAAGAGTATTGAGTACGATTTAGAGTGGAAGATACCAAATAGATTTAGAGATGGCTATGGAATTAGTAAAAAGATTGTAGAGAATCTAGATGTAGATTTAATTATTACTGTAGATAACGGTATAGCGGCACTAGAGGCTGCAGAGGTTTGTAAAGATAGAGGTATAGATTTAATAATTACAGACCACCATACTGTACCACCTATAAAGCCAGAAGCATTTGCAATTATTAATCAAAAGCAGAGTGATTGTAAGTTTATTTATAAAGAGATATGTGGTGCTCAAATTGCTTGGTATTTTTCAGTTGCTATTGCTAAAGAGTTAGACATATCTTTAAATAGCAAAGAGCTTTTAGGTATTGTATCTTTAGCAATTGTTGCAGATATTATGCCATTAAATGGTATAAATAGAGTAATGTTAATTGCAGGAATAGAGTATTTAAAAAGAAGTAAAGCACCATTTATTCAGGCTTTAAAAGATGTAGAAATAGTTAAGTCTAATTTTAATAGTGAAACTATAGCTTTCTATATTGCACCTTTGCTTAATAGCTCAGGGCGTTTAAAAGAGGCATCTATTGCTAGTAATTTTTTGTTTACAAGCTCTTTAGATGAAGCTAGATCAATTTTAGATGAGTTAAAGTCTTTAAACCAAGAGAGAAAAAATATAGAGAAAGATATAACAAGAGAGGCGATTAAACAAGTCTCTACGAGTGACTCTTTTGCTTTAGTTTGGGGTAGTAAGTGGAGCGAAGGAGTAGTTGGAATTGTAGCATCTAAAGTATCAGAACATTTTAAAGTACCAGCAATTGTATTGAGCTGTAAAGATGGAGTATGTAAAGGTAGTGGAAGAAGCTATGGTGATTGTGATCTATATAATCTAGTTAGTAAAATTAAAGATTACTGTTTAAAGTTTGGTGGACATAAAAGTGCAATTGGTTTAAGTTTTGAAAAAGATAAGCTACCAATAATAAAGAGTATTTTAAATATTGAAGCAGATAGAGTATGTACAAAAGAGTTTACAGATAATTCAATACTTGGTATATTAAGTTTGAGAGATATAGATTTTGAATTAATAGAGATATTAGAGAAATTTGAGCCATATGGAGAGGGCAATTTAAAACCAAAATTTATAGTTACAGATGTAGAGATTATCGATAGTGCAGAGGTTGGTGTAACTAAAGAGCATAGGCGATATAAGTTTAAAGATAGTAGTGGTAAAATATTAAGTGCAATAGAGTTTAGAAGTAAACATCGCTTCAATAGAGGTGATAGGGTTGAATTAACATATAGTGTAGGTAAAAATGAGTATAATGGAAATATATATATAAATCTTTATGTGGAGGATATAAAATGAAGTATAACACAATTACAAAAGAGAGTATTAGAGCAATGGTAGATAGTTTCTACCCAACAATATTAGCAGATAGTATTACATCACCATTTTTTGTAGAGAAGGTAGGTTCAGATATTAACTCTAAAGAGTGGCAGGCTCATTTAGAGTTACTGACAAACTTTTGGGCATTTACAGCATTAGGAGACTTAAGCTATAGTGGCTCTCCTTTAGCACCTCACTTCTCTTTGCAAGGTTTAGACAAAGAGTCTTTTGAAAGATGGTTAGAGCTATTTTTTGAAGCTATAGATAGAGTTTATGAGCCAGAAGTTGGAGAGTTTTTTAAAACAAGAAGTAGCAATATTGCTAGAAACTTTATGATAAATTTAGGAATCTCTTAAATATTGTTTAAAAGTTAAAAGAGAATTTACTCTTTTAACCCTGCATTATATATTAATCTTTGGACTTTAAAGAGTCTTATACTTTTATAAATTATATCTAAACCTAATTAAAATATTTAAATATGTTTATTTTCTTTCACTTATCTAAAATATTGACTATAATATTGTTTGAGAGGAGTTCTAAACTCTATATTTACTTTTATGAAGGAGCATTATTTGTTTTTTATAGAAAACAATATAGGTGGAGCATTAGAAAATAGTGGTTCTCAGGTTGAAGTTATAGGAAGTAGAGTCTCTCAGTGTGCAATGATCCAAGGTTGTGTTAAAAGTTGCGAACCTATAGTAATAGATGGAAGTATAGATGGGACTATTAGCTGTGATGATTTAGTTATAGTTAATAAAAATGCTTATGTTAATGGCAGAATATATGCAAAAGAGGTAAGAGTATATGGAGTTGTTGATGGTCCTATTGAGGCAGATGTTGTTTTTATTTCAGCTACAGGTAAACATATTGGGTATATAGTTGCTATTAATATTATTATTGATGGTGTAAATGATGGTGATATTTTAGCAAGAGAGAGACTTTTGATAAATAAAGATGCAAAAGTTATAGCAGTTGATACTACTACACAAATTGCTACAATATATGGAGAGATATCAGGTATAGTAAGAGCATCTGAAATAGTTGATTTAAAAAAAAGTGGTGTAATTAATGGTGATATCTATACAGATAATTTTCAAGCACATAGTAGTGGGGTGATATGGGGATTAGTGCAACGATATTGTAATTAATTGAATGGTAAGATATGTTCTATATAATATTTAAAAGATATATAATATAAAAGTTATATAATATAACATATTTTATATTAAAGGAGAATATATGGGGTTTTTTAGTAGTAAGTCAAGAGAGGAAGAGGTAGATACAACTCAGAAGAGAGAAGAGGTTCAAGTTAGCAAAGCACCAGAAGTAAATAGAGATAATATTAAAATACCAACTTTAAATGTATCTATATTAAGAGATACACTTAAAGTTAAGGCTACAATTGAGGGTAAAGGGTCATTAATTATTGGTAGTAGTTTCGATGGAGATGTTACAATTGATGATACTTTCTTTTTAGAGAAAGGAGCTAAATTTAATGGTACAGTTCATGCTAAAAATATTAAAGTATCTGGAGATTTTGTTGGAACAATATACTCTACAGTTACAGAAATAACAAATAGTGGAACATTTAGTGGAAATATAAATACTAATAAAACATTTTTAGGTGGCAAGGTTGATGGTGTTGTAAGATCAATTGACTCTATAGAGATCACTTCTAGTGGTGAAGTAGATAGTAGTGAGTGTAAAAGTAAACAGATTAAAATAGAGGGTAAGGTTAAAGGTAAAGTTGTTGCAAGTGAACTTTTAGAGGTAACTAGTGGTGGCTCTGTAGAGGGAGATATTATTACTAAAGGTATCAGAACAGAGCAGGGTGGAACTATAATAGGCAATATACAAACCTATGACGCTTCAGTACATGGAGAGGAGTTAGATTTTAATAGTAATGAAGATATATCTAAAATTATGAATATTAAACCTAATGATATGAAAAAATATGCTAGAAAAGAGGAAGATAAATCAATAAAAAGAGTTCCTGCAGATAAAAAGTAGAAAAATTAGATTTAATAAAAAAATATTGTAAAAAAATAAGATTTTTATGATAGAGTGAGTTAAAACTTTATGGAGATATAATGGCTGTAAAAGTAGCAATTGTTGGTGGAGGAGTAGCTGGGCTTACAGCTGCTTTAACTCTTGGAAATTTAGGTTTAGATGTTATAATATTCGAGGCTAAAAGTGCATTTATAAGTGGTCCACCCTTTTGTCACTTACATGCTGGTGGTAATCTTTATAGAGAGATTAGTGACTCTCAATGCACTACACTTTTAAGACAATCTATTGATTTTGCTAAACTATACCCCTTCTCTATCGATAAGAGACCAACTATATTTGCTACGCCAATATATGATCCTCATGAGCCATTAGATCTACTAGATAGATTAGAGATACTAAAGCAAGAGTATAAAGAGTTAATTCAAAAAGATAACACTAATAAGGTACTTGGAGAAGCAGATAACTATTATGAGATTTTTAGTAAAGAGGAACTTTTACTCTTAGCTAAAAAAGAACCACTTAAAAACCCACAAAACAGTAGTGATTGGATGATACCCTTTGCTAAAAATTTAGACTTTAATAGAATTAAATTTCCTATAATTTTAATTCAAGAGTATGGAATTAATCTCTTTAGAGTAGCAGCAAATGGTGGTTTAGCTCTAGAGAATATGCCAAATGTAAAGATTTTACGAGATACAAAAGTGATAGATGTTAATAAAAGTGAGAGTAGCTATATTGTTGAGTATTGTGGCAGAGAGAGTTCTAAAGTAGAGGTAGATTATCTTATAAATGCAGCTGGTTTTAAAACAGGTGTAATTGATGATATACTAGGAGTAGAAGAGATTCGTTTAGTAGAGTTTAAAGCAGCATATACATCTATCTGGGAAGATAGGTGTGATGTATGGCCAGAGGTAATATTTCATGGTATTAGGGGAACAAATAGGGGAATGGGACAGTTTACACCATATTGTAGTGGTGTAGTACAACTGCACGCTATGACACCAGATATAACTCTTTTTAGTGATGGATTAGTATCTAGTAAAGGTTCAAGTTCATATCCAAAACTTGATAAAAAGTTTATAGATATAATTGATAATGGGTGGGATATTGAGCTTAGAGATAGTAGAACAAAAAAAGCAGTTGAATATTTGAGTAATTTTTTTCCAAAATTTAAGAGTGCTAAAGTTGCATCTAAACCCCTTTTTGGAGCACAACAGATACCAGGTAATGACCCTACATTAAGGGTTGCTGAGGTAAGTTTTCCTTTAGATAGATATGCAAGATGTGAGATAGTTAAAGTCTCATCTGTTAATGATATGACAAGTGCTATAGTAAAAGATATAAAAAAAGAGTTTAGTTTAGAGTTTAAAGAGGAGATCTTTAATATAGATAATTTAAATCTTTTAGATGAAGATTCAATTACAAAAAGAGCAAAAGATATTGCAAAGCGTTTAAATTATCCAGAGATATTAGGAGAGAGGTGTCGTAAATTATGAGTATAAAAGATAAAGAAAAGTGGGATAAAAAGTATAATCAAATTCCAACTCTATTAGAGCCAAGAGAAGCTACTCTTTTTGTAAAAAAATATGCAACAGTTGGTGGTGGATTAAAAGCATTAGATTTAGCATGTGGTGTTGGAAGAAACTCTATATATCTTGCAAATAGAGGATTTAGTGTAGACTCTATTGATATATCTAAAGAGGCATTAGATATATTAAATAGCCGTATAAATTTTGGTGTTAATACTATAGAGGCAGATCTAGATGATTATATCTTTAAAGATAGATATAATATTATTGTTAAATGTAACTATTTAGATAGAGGGTTGATTGAGAGGACAAAAAGTAGTTTAGAATTAGGAGGAGTATATATTGTAGAGACATATCTAGATGATAAAGATAATGAAAAAAAAGAGTCAAATCCTAACTTTTTATTAAAAAAAGGAGAGCTAAAGCAGATATTCAAAGATGGCTTTGAGATATTAGAGTATAATGAGTTTACTAATGAGAGTTTTGAGAGCTATAGAATGAAAAAAGCAGCAATAGCAGTTAGAAAAATATAAAACTACACACAAAATATTGTACAATTGATATATGAAAAAGATATTATTATTAGAAGATGACTTAATACTACAAGAGATTATCGAAGAGTATTTAGTTGAAAATGGATATAGTGTTGATTGTCACTTTGATGGTGAGAGTGCATTGGACTCTATATTAAAATATAGATACGATATGTTACTACTAGATGTAAATGTTCCGAATATTAACGGTTTTGAGATTGTAAAGTATATTAAAAAAGAGCTCAAAAATAGTACACCTGTTATATTTATAACATCTCTGACAGAGGCTAAAAATTTAGAGAAAGCCTTTAGTTTTGGAGTTAATGACTATCTTAAAAAACCATTTGATTTAGAAGAGTTAAAAATTAGAGTAGAACATCACTTAAGTAGAGTTTCAAAACAGGATTATATAGAGTTTAAAGATAGACTCTTTTATCCTAGAAAGCAGATTGTTATTAATAATGGTAGTGAGATAAAATTAAAATCTAAAGAGTCAATGATACTGCAATATTTAATAGAGCGTAATGGCGATATTGTAAGCTTTGATGATATAATATTTAATGTATGGGGTGATAGTGAATTACCAACATATGCAACTATAAGAACATATATTAAGAATTTACGAAAAGTACTTGGCGATGATATTATAGAGAATATAAAAGGAGATGGTTATAGAATTAACCAACTATGAGAAGAGGTCGCTATATAGATTTTTATCTATATACTTAGGATCTGTATCTATTTTACTTATAATAATTGGTTGGCTATTTTTTAAAAATAATTCAGAGTCTATGCAGAGTTCTTTAAAGTTTGAGATGCAGTATGAAGCTAGAGTTATAGAGTCTAAATTAGCAAATATAATGATGACAACAGCAATTGTTGATCCAATTGAGATATTAAAGTCTGTAAGAAGTAGCAGGTTTAAAGTTGGTTTTTTTGATAAAAACTTTAACTCTATATATAGTGAATTAAGTAATAAACCAAGCTTTGAAGGTAGTTTTGTAGTTGGAGATGATAACTGTTTTAGTATGATAAAACCCCCATTTTTTAAGTTTTTAAATGTTAAATACTTAATACTTCAAGAGAGTGAATTAAAAGATAAATTATCTGCTTTAAAGATAAAAATAGCATTAATTATCTTAATATCTTTTATATTTATGTCTATAATTGGATACTATCTATCTAAACTTTTTATGAAACCAATTAGAGAAAAAATTGATGCTCTAGATAGATTTATAGAAGATACAACACATGAGTTAAATACTCCAATTAGTGCAATACTTATGACCGTAGAGCAGCTAAAAGATATTGATAATAAAAAGTTACTACGATTAAAAGCAAGTGCAAAAAGATTAAGTAGTACATATAGTACTCTCTCATATAGGTTAGATACACAATCTTTATCTAAAAATATTGAAGTAGTAGATTTAATACAATTTGTAAAAAATCAAATTGAAGATATTGAGCCAATTGCAAAGTACTCTAAGATTAGCATATATACAAATTTAGAGCCATGTAGTATTAAAATTAATCGTGAGTTGCTTAAGAGATTAATAGATAATATTTTATCTAATGCAATTAAGTATAGTAATCCAAATAGTAAAATAGATATTGTATTGTGTGGTTGTAGATTAGTGATTAAAGATTATGGTATTGGAATAAAAAAAGATGAATTAGATGAGATTTTAAAGAGATATAAACGAGCAAATAAAGAGAGAGGCGGTTTTGGAATAGGTTTGAGTATTGTATCTCAGATAGCTAAAGATAATAAAATTATATTCACTATAGATTCAAAATATAAAGAAGGTACAGAGGTAGTATTAGATTTTAATAATCTAAAAGCCTCTTAATATTATTCCTAAAATAGTTGCTGATATACCTAAAAATATATTTATAGGAAGAAGTACCCTTGAGATTATAGATAAGCTTTTTTTAGCTAATTGTATATTACCTATATCAAATTGTTTTTGAGCTTTTAACCTTTTTATATACATAATAGTAAAGTTTATTGTCATAATTGTCCATATAGCCTCTTTAAAATGAACTATAGGTGATTTAATATTATAATATATTTCATAAATTAGAGCACTTACTATTAGGATAACTATAAAAGGTAGAACTAGGTTAAATAGTCTCTCAATAATTTGTAGGGTTGTTCCAATTTTTAATTTAGCACTATCTATGCTTTGTAAAGCAGGGTGAACTGCAACTCTTATTGTTATCATACCACCAATCCATATAATTGCAGAAAAAATATGCAAGTATATAATAATTGTTGAACTTTTTATTAAAAAATTTTCCATTTAGGCTCCTAATTCATACTTACTACATAGAGTAACTGTATACTCTGTTTAGTAGAAGGTATATTTTAATTAACATTATATAATGATATTTAAGCTTTCCTCCTCCCTAAACTTAAATTTTTGATACCTTCTACTAGTTAAAAGAGGACTCTTTTGATTTATTATTTAGAACTACTTTAAAGTTTTTACTCTTTATCTTTAGTTGATATAAAATTTAGACTCAACCAACTATGCATACCACCACGATACCACTTAATTTTAGAAGAAGGATAACCAAGTTTTAAAAGTTTTTTAATCATTACTGGTGACTGCCCACACCATGGACCGTTGCAAAATAGTAGAATAGTTTTTGCATCTTTAAAATTATAGTCATTTTTTTGCTTAGTTATACCCATTAATTTAAGAGAGTTACTAAATTGGCTACTAAATTTATCTGGCTTTGTAAAGTATGTATATGGAATATTAATAGCACTAGGGATTGTTTGATATTTATACCAGTTAGATGTTCTACTATCAATTAAAAGCATATTTTTAGAGCTTTGCATCTGCTTTAAAAATTGTAAAACTTCTAACTCTCCATATGTCTCTATACCTTCTGCAATCTTCATTGGAGAAACCTTTCCAATAGCTGAGACAATTGTTACTTTGCACTCTTTTGGAATTTTACTACTAGCGTATGCTTCGCCCCAAAGTGTTTTAGGATTAAATTTAACATCTAAAGTACAATCATCAGGAAGATCCCTATAAATCTCTATACTCTCTTTTTTACCATCACTATTAGTAATAGTAATCTCTACACCATCTTTAGCTAAACTACCTGCTAGTAGATTTAAAGTTAGAAATAATGGTACTAAAAAAATATTTTTTTTCATAATAGACCTTTTTAAAAAAATTATAGCCAATTAGTATTTAATATATATTAATAATAATTATATTACATACTAACTACATATTATTTTTGTTAATATGTTACACATATATAAATTAGGAGATATTATGAGAAGAAGAGATTTTATAGCTAGAACTATTGCGCTATCTGGTATTGGAGCTGTTGCTCTATATGCTCGGGGTATGATGGGTAATGGTGTTATAATGAGTGGCAGAGGTATGGGTTCTATGGGTGGAGTTGGTTTAAAAAATTATAAAGCTACAAATAAACTTCTAATTCCACCAGAAATTAAAGGAGTCTTAAAGAATGGAATTAGAGAGTATAACTTAAAATTAAATAGTTCCCATAGTGGTTTTCTTAAAGGTTTCAAGACTGCTACTTGGGGAGTTAATGGCTCTTATCTTGGACCAACTATTAGGTTAAATGTTGGTGAAAAGGTATCTTTAAACTGGCATAACTCTTTGGATGAGGCTACAACAATACATGGGCATGGAATGCACCTACCTGCAAAAATGGATGGTGGAGCGCATCAGATAATTAAGGCTGGAACTACTTGGAGTGCTAAATATACAGTAAAACAAAAAGCTTGCACAAACTGGTATCATCCACACATAATGAATAAAACTGCAGAGCATGTTTTAATGGGATTAGCAGGGCTTATAATAATAGATGACAGTGAGTCAAGAGCTCTTCCTTTACCAAAAAGATATGGTGTTGATGATATTCCATTAGTGCTTCAAGATAGGCTATTTAGTAAAAGTGGGCAGTTTGTTTATTCCAAATCTATGCCAACTGTAATGCATGGATTCAAGGGCGATACACTACTTGTAAATGGAACGATAGCACCATATTTTGATGCTGAAAATGGATGGGTAAGACTTAGAATATTAAATGGTTCAAACTCAAGATTTTATAATTTGAGTACAAAAGAGGGAATTGATATGCATGTGATTGCATCTGATAACTCTTTTTTAGAAAAACCAGTTGCAGTTGATAGTGTGATTTTAAGCCCTGCTGAGAGAGTTGAGGTTATGCTAAACCTAAAAGATCACAAAGGTGAAAAGATACACTTAGTTGATAGCAATAGCGGAGCAAATATTTTAGAGGTTAGAGTAAATAAAAAATCTAACTCAAATGTAACTTTGCCATCTAAACTAACAACACTAGATCCAATAGATACAAAAAAAGCTGTTAGAACAAGAAAGTTTGAATTAAGTGTTAGAGGTCCAGGAAAACTTGTGATTAATGGGGAATCTATGGATATAAACAAAATAAATTTTGCAATAAAAAAAGATGAATATGAGATTTGGGAGATACAAAGTAGAGGCATGATGCAGATGGATCATAACTTTCATATGCATGGCACTCACTTTAGAGTAATAAGCAGAAACGGCAAAACTCCTAGAGCTTGGGAGAGAGGCTACAAAGATACAGTCTTTATAGCACCAGATGATATAGTTAGAGTTCTTGTAAAACATATAGATTACAGCGATAGCAAAAATCCTTTTATGTATCATTGCCATATATTAGAGCATGAAGATGCAGGAATGATGGGGCAGTTTGTGGTTGTTTAGGATTTTGTTTATTGTTTAATAATTAATGAATTTTTGAGTGTATTGAACAAAATTTAAAAGTAGTAGTAATATCTAAAGTAGCTACAAATAGATGTGCCTATGATGTAATATCTGCTCATAGCGATGCTGTTAGTGGAGACTTTTTTGGACAAGGTGTAATTAATAAAGACTACTCATCTATTGCAGAAGATATTTTAAATAGTAGTGAATATAGTAGTCTAAAAAGCTCAATTGATAGTTTTATAGCAAGTAATCAAAAATCTAAAGGTAAGTAGAGTGAAAAAGTTAATTTTAGTACCACTATTTACAACCGTAATATATGCAGGTGATAGCTGGTATGATAAAGAAGATATTGTAAAAGGTAAAGAGCTTTTTACAAAAAATTGTGCTGTATGTCATGGAAAAGAGGGGGTTGGTCCCAAGGGTAACTGGCGAGAGAAACTGCCAAACGGAAAGATGAAACCACCACCATTAAACGGTACTGCACACACTTGGCACCATAAGCCAGAGCTTTTAAAGCAGATAATAAAAAGAGGTGGTGCTACCTATGGTAAAGGTTATGTTGGCTGGATGCCACCATTTAAAGATAAATTAAGCAACAAAGAGATAGAAAATGTATTAAAATATATTCACTCTTTATGGGCTGATAGAGTTCGCAAAGATTATGATGAGTTCTATAAAATTAAATAGAAGGATAGATTATGAAAAAAACATTTGAAGTATTAAATGTAAAGTGTGGTGGGTGTGCAAATACACTTAAGACAAAATTAGAATCAAAGTTTGGTGATGTAGAGGTAAATTTAGATGTAATGCCAAGGGAGATAACTTTAGAGATTAATGATGATAGAGTTGATGAGTTAAGAGAGGCACTAAAATCTCTAGGTTATCCAATGAGCGATGAGAATTTAGGTTTTGTAGAAAATACTACTGCAAAAGCAAAAAGTTTTGTAAGCTGTGCTATTGGCAAGATGGATAGCTAATCGAAGCCTCCAATTATCTTAGGAATTCACTACATCACTATTTTTTATATAGGCTAGGCACTATTTAAAACCCTAGCCACATCTTTGGCAAAAAGAGTAACGACATAAGCTAAAAAGCTAGTTATACCACAAGTGTGGGTTTTTTTAACGTAATCTTGCATAAAATATTTAAGGCATCTTAGCTACGGCTAGTCCTTCGAAAATATAGCTTGATTATGAACAAAATCACTATATCTAAAATTATCTATTTAATTAGTTCGGTAGTATATTAACTGTTAGCCCTAAGATAAAGTCTATAACCTTTTTTTCGCTCATCTCACAAGGCTTTAGAGTGCCGTTTTTAATTGTAATATAGTAGTTTCCACTAACAATATCTACCCCTCCAAGCTCTTTTGCATATATCTTTATTAGTTTATCATCTAATAGAGTATCTTTGCTTAATAGATATTTTCTATCTTTATATCTAATAAAATAAGCTCCATTAGGTAGAGATTTTAGTTTTGTGTAAAATTCTGTTTTATTCATGGTATTATTGTATCTTTTTTATATAAAACACTCATTCCAAACTCTACCTATTGCCTCTATTGCTTTTGGAATATCGTTTAAATTTAAGCCTCCAAAGCCAACTCTTAAGGCTTCTTGTTTGCTACCACTTCGCTCTTGCATTAAGTATATTTTTAGCTTTTGGTCTTTGCATAGTCTTTTTAGCTTTTGCCAGTCAAAGGGTTTTGAAGGAGTTATTATTATACTTAAACCTCCATCTTTAGCTAAGATTTCATAATGATTTAAACACTTTAAGCACTCTAGCATAAGATTGTGTTTTTTTCGATTTAAGTTTCTTAATCGTCTTATATGTTGTTCTAAATGCCCTTCTTTTATAAAAGCTGCTAAAGTTTTTTGAGTATCTATGCTAACATGACAAAAATGACTATCATAGTGGTTTTTGTAAACTTTTAATAGCCAATTTGGCAAGAGAATAAAGCCAACTCTAATTGCTGGTGAGAGTGCTTTTGCAAATGTTCCAAGGTAGGCTACTCTTTCTTTATTTAAACCTTGTAAAGATGGAATTGGTTGAGTGTTGTATCGCATTTCACTATCGTAGTCATCTTCTAAAATTAGACCATCTATTTTGTTTATATGCTCAATTAATTGCAATCGGTTGCTAATTGGCATTGTGACACCAAGAGGGTATTGGTGTGATGGAGTTATATATACAATATTTGCTTGGCTGTTTTTTAGTTGTTGTAAATCTATACCATCACTTTTAACATTTATAAAAGATATATAAAACCCAAACTCACTAAAACATTTGTGTGCTATATGATAGCCAGGTAGTTCAGTTGCAAAGTGCTTTAGCTTTGGTTTTGTTAGCTTTGCAATTAGGTTTAGAGAGTCTATAAATCCGTGCGTAATTACAATATTTTGTGCATCTGCTTTTGTGGCTCTGTGTTTGTTTAGATATAGGGCTATTTGCTCTCTTAATTCAAATTCTCCTTGCCCATTGGGGTAGAAGCCAAAGTTTGTATTTTCGTTAATAACTTTGTTGTATACTCTTTTCCAAATTTTATAAGGAAATGTGGCGTTTTCTAAGTGAGCTGGGAAGAAGTCGTATTTATACTCTTCTAGTTTTGGTCTCTCTGTTTTGGTAGTGCTTTTAAACTCTTTGTAGTCTATTTTAGATACAAAATAGCCACTTTTAGGCTTGCTTTGGATAAACCCTTCAATCTCAAGTTGTGAATATGCCTTTGCTACACTATTTTTGCTAATGTTATAAATAGTTGCAAGTTTGCGAATAGAAGGAAGCTTTTGATTTGGCTTATAATTTTGCAAAATATCTTTCTGTAACTCTTGGTACAACTGTTTATATATTGGAGTTTGGCTTGACTTATCTATAAAATACATAAACTGTCCTTTTTTATTTTTAAAATTTGTATCTTTACAAGGGTATAGATTATTGATATAATAGCACAAAATTATTGAATATCTATTTTATTATCAGATTAAAGGGTTTAAATGACACAAGAGAAAATGGAGTTATTAAATAGTGTTGAGTATGGCACATTATCGTTAGTTGATGGAGTTATGCCATATTCTGTAGCTTTGAATTTTGTCTATTTAGATGGGTTTATCTATTTTCATTGTGGCAAAAAGGGCAAAAAGATAGATATTTTAAAACAAAATAGCAACTGCTTTTTTAGTGTGGTTAAAGATTACTCTTTAATTGCATCTTACTTTAGCTCAAAGAGTGGCTTGGCTTGTCCTGCTACACATTTTTTTGAGTCTATCTATATAGAAGGTAAGGCGGAGTTTGTAGATAGTAAAGATGAAAAAATAGAGATGTTCACAGCATTAATGCAAAAGCTACAAAAAGAGGGTGGCTACAAAAGCTTTGATTTAAGCGATTATAAAGGCTCACTAGATGCAGTAGAGGTTTTAAAAATTAAGATATTAAACCACACTCACAAAGTAAAAGTTGGACAGAAACTAAGCCAAGATAGGTTTGATATGATTATAGAAAACCTACAAAAAAGATGTGAAAAGATAGATCTTGAGACAGTTGAGAAGATGAGAAGGGCAAGGGATTGTGATTAGCTTTTGGGTAGGTCATATTTTATTATACAAGAGAGGTAAAAAATGTATTTAGAAGGTTCAATTTTAGCAGACTATTTTGTTATTGGTGTTATTTTATTAATTTTAGCATCTTTTATTGCTGGGTTTATTGATAGTGTGGCTGGTGGCGCAGGTTTGGTATTAGTTCCATCGTTTATTTTAGCAGGCTTACCTCCTCAAATTGCACTAGGTCAGGAGAAATTAGTAAGTACAATTGGTACAATACCTGCAATATCTAATTTCATGAAAAGCAAACAAATATTGTGGAGATATGCATTGTATGGCGTGCCTTTAGCCCTTTTTGGTGCATTTGTAGGTGCAAAGGTTATTTTATTTCTTGATCCAAGTGTGGTTGGTAAAATGATAGTATTCTTAATGCCTATAGGCTTATTAATATCAATAATTCCTAAAAATAAAAATAGTATAAAAAGCGAAGATACTAAATTTAAAAAATATTTCTTATACCCTTTTATATTTTTTATTATAGGTTTTTATGATGGTTTTTTTGGGCCAGGAACAGGAAGTTTATTAATTTTAGCACTTTATACAATAATGAAAATGTCATTAGTAAATGCATCTGCAACATCTAAATTATTTAATTTTGCATCTAATATTGGAGCTTTTATTCCATTTGTAATAGCAGGTAAAATGCTATTTTTAATAGGAATACCAATGATAGTTGCTAGTATGCTAGGAAATTATATAGGTAGTCATATGACAATTAAAAATGGAGATAAGTTTATCAAACCAGTATTATACGGTATGATATTTTTACTATTTTTAAGTTTAATTTATAAATATTTTATTCAAGGAGTATAAATGCAATACAAAATAGCAGATTTAAATGATATAGATGGGGTATTAAAACTACACGCAAAGTATCAAATAGATACTATTAAAGATGAAGATAAAAAAGATGGGTTTGTAACAACACCATTTAGTAAAGAGGAGCTAACAAGCTTGATAGAAGAAGAAAAAGGGCTTTTTATTGCAATAGATGATGGCGAAGTGGTTGCTTATGTTATGAGTGCATCTTGGCAATTTTGGAGTAAGTGGGCAATGTTTGCCTTTATGATAGAAGATTTGCCTAATATTGACTATTTTGACAAAGAAATAACTGTGGAAAATAGTTATCAATATGGACCAATTGCAATAGATAAACGAGTGCGTAGTACAGATGTTTTGCCAAATATCTTTAACTTTGCAATGACTCACATGGCAAAAAGATTTGATTATATGATAACTTTTGTAAACAAAATAAATCCAAGAAGCTTTGAAGCACATACAAGAAAACTAAATCTTGATATTATAAAAGAGTTTGAGTATAACAACAACAAATACTGGGAGCTTGGGTGTGAGTGCACGGTCTATTTGAGAAAAATTAAAGAGTATTAATATATCATTAAATAGATAGATCAATTTTGAAGGAGATATCTTAGTAAATTCTAAAAAATAGATCAGAGAGTATGAGTATAAGAGAGTGTTTAAAATATAGAGTTATAGAAGATATCTACTTACGAACCAACTACTACCATTTGGCTGTTGGTTGCTTGTTTTATACTATTTTAGTGCTTTTAATTAAGCCTCTAAAATAGCACCTTTACTTGCGTTTGTTACAAGTGCTCTGTATTGTCTTAGCCAACGACTACTAAGCTCTTTTACTTTTGGTTTAAATAGTGCTCTTCTTTTCTCTAGCTCTTCATCGCTTACAAGAAGTTCTATTTTATACTCATCTACATCTATAAATATCTCATCACCATCTTTAACTAATCCAATTGCTCCACCTTCTCCTGCTTCTGGGCTTACATGACCAATGCTTAAGCCTCTTGTTGCTCCAGAGAATCTACCATCTGTGATTAGTGCTACACTATCGCCTAAGCCCATTCCCATAATTAGGCTTGTAGGTGCTAGCATCTCTTGCATACCAGGACCACCTTTTGGACCCTCATATCTTAATACTACAACATCGCCAGCTTTAACTTTGCCACCTGTAATACCTGTAATTGCGTCATCTTGTGAGTCAAAGCATACGGCTTTTCCTTTAAAGCTTCTCTCACCTGTAATACCTGCTGTTTTAATAACTGCACCCTCGGTTGCTAAGTTACCAAACAAAATTGCTAGACCTCCAACTTTTGAGTATGGATTGTCTATTGTATGTATAATTTGGTCATCTTTTATCTCAGAGTTTACAACTCTTGTTAGTAGGCTCTCTCCTGTAATTGTAAGGTTATCTGCAATTACATCGCCTCTTTTGCTAATCTCTTTAATTACAGCACTAACACCACCTGCAGTGTTTATATCTTCCATATGAACAGTTGTTAAGCTAGGACTTATCTTTGCAATGTGGCTTACACTTTTACTAATTTTATTAATATCAGCAATATTAAAATCTACCTCTGCTTCATTTGCAATTGCTAGCATATGTAAAACTGTGTTGGAGCTTCCACCCATTGCCATATCGATAACAAAAGCGTTATTTACAGCATTTTGGTTTAGTATGTTTTTAAATTTAAACTTCTCTTGATCTTCTTGCTTCATTAAAGCTAGTTCGCAAACTCTTTTTGCAGCTGCTCTAAATAGAACTTCTCTCTCTTTAGTAAGAGCTAAAATTGTACCATTACCTGGTAGGGCAATTCCCATTGCTTCCATTAGCGTATTCATAGAGTTTGCAGTAAACATTCCAGAGCAGCTACCACCACTTGGACATGCATTACACTCCATTTCTGTTAGTGTATCTTCGCTAATTTCACCAGCTTCTAGGGCTCCAACACCTTCGAAAACTGTTGCCAAATCTATTGGTGTTCCATCTTCCATATGTCCTGCTGCCATTGGACCACCACTTACAAAAACAGTTGGTACATTTACTCTTAGTGCACCCATAATCATACCCGGAACAATCTTATCACAATTTGGAATAGCTATCATTGCGTCCAGTTTGTGTGCATTCATAACTGTTTCAATAGAGTTTGCAATAATTTCACGACTAGGAAGAGAGTAGAGCATTCCATCATGACCCATTGCGATTCCGTCATCTACACCAATTGTATTAAACTCAAATGGTACACAACCATTTTTACGAATTTCATCTTTTATAATCTCTGCTACTTTATTTAGGTAGAAATGTCCAGGAATTATCTCGATAAAAGAGTTTGCAACACCGATAAATGGTTTGTCAAAATCTTCATCTTTGAGTCCTGTTGCTCTTAATAAACTTCTATGTGGTGCTCTTGAATAGCCCTTTTTTACTTCATCACTTCTCATATATATGCCTTTAAAAAAAATTGCTACTATTATAGCAAAAATCAACTAACAGTCGAAATATTTTAATAAATTTCTTCTATTTTTTTAAAAATGTGCTTAATATACTAGATGTTTAAAGATTTTTTAAAGTTAATTTACTATAATGGCACTCCAACAATGAGAGTGCGGGAGTAGCTCAGGGGTAGAGCATAACCTTGCCAAGGTTAGGGCCGCGAGTTCGAATCTCGTCTCCCGCTCCATTTGTAATGTGGTGCCACCGCGCATAATATGCCCGGGTGGTGGAATTGGTAGACACGAGGGACTTAAAATCCCTTGGCCGTTTGGCCGTGCCGGTTCAAGTCCGGCCTCGGGCACCACTAAAAATCAAACAATACTATTTTAATTTAGTAGTATTCTTTAATTTTTAAAGTTGTGGCGGCATAGCCAAGTGGCTAAGGCAGGAGCCTGCAAAGCTCTGATCCCCGGTTCGAATCCGGGTGCCGCCTCCACTACTTATTAATTGTCGGGAGATGTCAGAGCGGTTGAATGTGCCGGTCTTGAAAACCGGTGAGGGTAACACCTCCGGGGGTTCGAATCCCCCTCTCCCGGCCACCAAAACCATAAAATAGATTCTACTCCTTGAATTTAGTTAAGAAATATATAGTTTTAATAACTCTTCGAAAGAGGAGTTATCTCCTTTTTAATAGTTGATTTAAATAATTATCTTAAAATTTTTTATTAAATATTGATCTATTTACTTAGTAAGATAATAATCATGATTTTATAAAATATGTAGTAATGTTTATGCTTAATTTGGGATAAATCTATATTTAAAGTATTTAAAGTAAAATACAATAAAAATAGAAAGGTTTTTTGTGAAGTTATCTTTAGTTATACCTGTAATGAATGAAGAGGATAATATAAAACCACTATATGAGCAAGTGTATAAAGCTCTTGATGGAATAGATTATGAGATTATATTTGTAGATGATGGATCTAGTGATAAAACTATAGAGTATATAAAAGATGGTGCAAATAGTAGAGTAAAGTTAGTTGTATTTAATAGAAATTTTGGTCAAACTACGGCTATGGCTGCTGGTATAGATGAAGCAAAAGGTGAGCTAGTAGCTACTATTGATGGTGATTTACAAAATGATCCAAGTGACATACCAATGATGATAGAACTTTTAGAAAAAGAGGGTTGGGATGTTGTGGCTGGCAGAAGATTAAAACGACAAGATGGTATGTTTTTACGAAAAATACCAAGTAAAATAGCAAACTGGATAATTAGAAAATCTACAGGCGTATATTTAAATGATTATGGTTGTACACTAAAGTTATTTAAAAAAGATGTAGCTAAAAATTTAGGCTTATATGGAGAGTTACACCGTTTTATTCCCGTACTTGCAACAATGTATGGTGCAAAAATGCATGAGGTAGATGTAAAACACCATGCAAGAGTTCATGGTGTTAGTAAGTATGGAATTGGTAGAACTTTTAAAGTAATTAGTGACTTGATGCTTATGATATTTTTTCAAAAATATGCTAATAAACCGATGCACCTATTTGGTACTATTGGGTTTGGAATGTTCTTTGTTGGAGGTTTAATAAATTTTTATCTTCTAGTATTGAAACTATTTGGTGAGTCTATTGGCTCTAGACCACTTTTAGTGCTTGGATTACTACTTGTTTTAGGGGGAATTCAACTTATTACAACAGGTTTTATAGCTGAGCTTTTAATGCGCACATATTATGAGTCTCAAGATAAGAAAGCATATGTAGTTAAAGAGGTTTTTAATGGTAAAAAAGATAAAAGTAGCACTTAAGCTACTAATATCTATTGCGCTTATATATTTTGTAATTAAGCAGATTGATTATAATAGACTACTATTACTGCTTAAATCATCTAATTTATTACTTCTATTTTTAGCATTTATACTCTTTAATATATCTAAAATTATTAGTGCTGTTAGATTAAATTGGTACTTTAAAGAGATAGATGTAGAGATAGAGGAGCGCAATAATATAGTACTCTACTATGTTGGAATGTTCTATAACCTTTTTTTACCTGGTGGAATAGGTGGAGATGGCTATAAAGCTCTACTTATTAAGAGAATGTTTAATGTAAAAGTTACTCCAATTTTTAAAGCACTCTTACTAGATAGAGTTAGTGGGCTAATAGCTCTAATTTTTTTAGCATCACTTCTTTTTATGGTAAGCGACTACGCAATATATCCGATAACAATTTTAGCTATTATTGTTGCTATATTAATATATCCAATATTTTATTTAGTTAGTAAAAGATACAATATATTTATTAAATACTTTAATAGAACAACTATTTTGGGATTATTGGTTCAAATATTTCAACTATTGAGCGCTATTGCAATTATTTATGCTCTACCTCAAAGTTCTCATCTAGTAGAGTTTTTAGTTCTATTTTTAATTTCATCTGTAGTAGCAGTTTTACCAATTACTATAGGTGGTGTTGGTGTAAGAGAGTTAACATTTCTTTATGGTTTAGGCTATATTGGTGTAGGTGCTAGTCTAGGAGTTGCATTTAGTTTTATATTTTTTTTAATTACTCTTTTGAGTTCATTAATAGGTATTCTATTTTTAAATAGACCAATGGGAGAAGATTAGTAAGCTCCATCTCTTTTTAAAACAACGCCTACTGTTTTAATTAAAATTACAATATCTTTCCAGATAGACCAATTAAGTACATACCACTTATCGGTAGAAGTTCTAAACTTATAATCTGTATTACTTCTTCCACTAACTTGCCAAAGTCCTGTTATGCCAGGTCTTACCATATAGTAGTATTGTGCAACATCTTTGTAGTAGTTATCAATCTCTTCTTGAATAACAGGACGTGGTCCTACAAAGTTCATATGTCCTGCAATTACATTAAATATCTGTGGTAGCTCATCTAATGAAGTTTTTCTTAAAATATCTCCTATCTTTGTAACTCTAGGATCATCTTTTAACTTAAAGCTACTCTCCCACTCTTTTCGTATTTTATTATCACTATTTAAGAGATACTCTAAGCGCTCTTTAGCATCTATATACATACTTCTAAATTTAATTACAGGTATGATCTTACCACCTTTACCAATACGGTGATGTACAAAAAATATTGAGCCTTTAGATTCTAATTTAATAGCTAAACCAATTATAAAAATAATAGGTAGAAGTATAGGCAGAAGTAAAAGTGCTAGAGTATAGTTAAATAGTGTTTGTATAATTCGTCTATGCCAGCTCTTTAGTCGGTTTTCATATACAACTAAATTTGTTCTAGTATTAGAGAGCTCATATATTTGAGAGTGAGTTAAGTCATAATCGTCCAAAAGAGGTGTAAAAATTACCTCTTTCCTCTTTTTTATCTCTGACTCAATAAGGGTTTTAAGATCTTGTGTATTTGAAGTTTTAGAGTTAATAAATATAGTAGAAAAGTTATCATCTTTTGGTCTTATATAGCCAAGATATGGATTATCATATATTTCATAATTTAAAAAATTATCATCTGCATAAACTTTTGCACTCTTTGCCCATAGTTTAACTCTATGAAGAGATATCTTTGTAAAATATTTAGCAATAGGTATTAAAAAAACCATAATAATAAATGCAAATCCTATTACAAATCTAGAGTAGTACTCTATAGATTTTGTCATTGCAAGATATGAGAAGACTAAAAGAGCTGCTAAAATAAGTGCTTTTAGAAGTTTTCTTGTCTCATGCCAGAAGTCGTATCTATATGTATATACTCCTTCATATCCAAATATCGCTAAGATAATTATATATAGTGGATAGAAGTGTATATATACACTAAGAGTTGTGCTATTAGGTTCTAAAGGTGTAAAATCACGAGCTATATAAGCGAAATATAGAGACAAGATAATAACCAATATATCTGATAGGATAAAAAGGGCTTTAGATATTAAGTCTCTAATTGTCTCTTGCATATTTTACCTATTTAATTTTTTATAATTATATCTAGTTTTATTGTAATTTGGTATATATAGTAATTTTTCTACTTTAAATATTTTAAAACTATCTCTCTATACTCTAGTTTATCGTTTGGTTTAAACTTTTTTTCTCTAAATTTTTTGTTTAGTGTGGCAACTTTTTTTAGTTCTTGTATAGATATTTCACTATCTATAGATATCTCTATATTTGAGTCTCTATTTGCATGAGAGTGTTCTAGTAGAGAGTTTACATAATTTAGTGCTCTATTAAGTAAAATTATTCCAAAATTTATATCTTCAATAGGTCCAATTTGTGCAATTTTATTAGATAATAATTTAACTTTGCTAAGTTCATTATATCCATAGCTTGCACCAAAGTATCCTGTTGCTGCACCAATTATAGTACCTAAAAAGAAGCTATGACCACCAACTGCTAAATCTATAACTCCTCCAGCAGTTGCACTTGTAAGGGTAGATAGTAGTGTAATCTTTTCTTTGTCTAGCCCAAATATTTCATAAGACTCTTTAGAGAATAGATCATATTCTAATTTTACTTCAGATAAAGAGAAAGCACTATTTTTAAAATTTAATATATCTTTAATATCTTCAAAAAGAGTTAGCTCTTTTTTTGTAATAGTATCTTTAAACTCTTTTTGAAGAGTAGATGTAATGTTAAATATATGAGATGATCGCTCTAATTTAAAGCTTAAAATATCAGCTATTGTATTGGTTATTAGCTTAGCAATTTCTCTTTTTTGTTTAGTGTGAAACTCCTTTAAAAGCTCTACAGCATGAGTCATATTTTTGCTCCAATTGGAGTCTATATGTTTTAGTGCCTCAAGTAACTCTATATGATCTTTAAAAGTTGCTTTCATTGGGTTAAATGGTTTAATTACTCTAAAGTACTGCCCAAGTACTTGATCCCACTCTTTAGTGTAGTCTTTGTCTCCTATATAGTTTAGTATTGCCATTGACCCACGACCACAATATCTAAGTATCTCCATTTCATTCTCAAATTCACCACTATATGGTTTACTAGCATCTACGACATATATAATGCCTCCACCATTCATAATTGGGTATAGTAGTTCACACTCATCATTAAACTCATCTCCACCACAGTAATTATCTAAAAATTCTAAAACTTTTTTTGGACGCTCACTCGCAGTTGGATTATCTTTTTGAAGTATTTTAAGTAGCTTTTTAGGTCTTTGAAATCCAGGTGTATCAATTAGCTCATATAGAGTTTTTTCACCCCTTTTTAGTTTAAAGCTTCTTGCTTTTGTTGTTGTTCCTGGTCGATTACTAATTGCAATGGTGTCATCAAGTGTTAATGTAGAGACAATAGAACTCTTACCTTTATTTGGGTGCCCTACAATTACAAATTTTGGGTGGCTCATACTATTACCTCATAATTTAAATTTAATTCATTGAGTTTTCTTTGCCAAATTTTTGCATCTTCCTCTTGGGCTTTCTCGCTTAAGCCAACTAAATAGATAGATATTTTAGAGCTAGGATTATCCTCTTTAAGTTCATCTAAGTAGTCAAAAAAATCTAAAATAGGTGGTTCCCAAGACTTAACAGCAACAACAATATTTTTAGCTTCGCTATTACCTTTAAGTTTTAAATGTTTACTATCTATGTAGTAGCTAACTACTCTAAAGTTTTCTCTTTTTATCTGTTCTAAAGAGACTCTGTTCTTATATTGACTATCTATCTCTTTTATGATTTCACTATTGTTTTGCGCTACTATTTTTAGCTTTTTTTTATTAATTAAATTTGATGTGAAAAGGTAAAATATAGCACGAAAGGCTACACCATATATTAATATAGCAAAAGCCAAATATCTCCACCAAGCCCCAAGCTCTTTTGCATTACTAATTAAGCTTTTATCTACTGACCCACCAAGTCTGCTAAACTGGCTAATTGTGCTTAAGTGTTCGCTAACTATGCAGCTTTTACAAAGCACTTTCCATATAGCTAAACTATTTAAAAAAGATGACAACCCATTAGGTTTGACATCTAAAGTAGTAGCCCATCCAAATGCTATATCACTTGTAATAATTGTAAAGAGCAGTGATAATAGAGCTCCTAAAGAGAAGAATACACCAGATAGAAAAGATATTTTAAATCCCTCTAAAAGGTCTCGATTTTTAATAAAGAGTACCTTTATAGCAGCAGCTAAAGATAGTAAAAAGGGTAATAGAACTATAACACCTAGATATATTAAAGAGTTAACAAGCTCTTTCCCACTATATAGTAATAATCCACTACTAATAGTAAAACCAATGATTAAAGAGATTACAATTACTGCAAGCTCTTTATATCTTTTAAAAATAAAAAAGAGTCTATCTACTAAAATGATAACCTCCATAAGAGTGTAATCTCATTAATATCTATTGCACTCTTTCTAGGTTTTATAAAGATTGTATCAATTTCATAGTTCTCAAGGGTTAATTTATCACTTAATTCATCTATTTTTTGCTCTAAATCTTCTTGCATTTGAATAAATCTATCATTTAGCTCATCTAGTTTAGACTCAGCACGACCAATATCACTTCTCTCTTTTAGTATTCTACCACTTTTATTTACTGCGGCTCCAATTTTAGTAACACTTTTTCTTCCAAATAGAGCGGATATAATTGAGATACCAGCACCTATTAAAGAGCTAGTTTGATCAGCTTTCTCCTTCTCTACTTGGAGCTTTGCACGCTCTATTTGAGACTCTAATCTACTAAATCGGCTATCGTATTTGCTCTTTAGCTTATCTATCTCATCTTCAAATTTATCTTTTAAGATATCTTCTACTCTTATTATAAATTGATCTAAATTTTCATCTATAGTAGATTCTACTCTTAATCTTTTACACCTATATATCTCTAGCTTTTTGTCAGTATAAAGGTACTCTTTGAGTGCTCTTGCACACGCTTTTAAATCTCTATCTTCGCTAATAAATTCAGAGAGATGTTTAAACTTTGCTCCGCTTGGAGCTTTTGTTGCAAAGCTATTTAGCGGCTCTTCTAAATCTTCTACTTCATCCCAATCACAGTTTGTTAATTGATCTAAGTTTAGAGTTAATTCTAAATCTATACTCTTATCAATTCCTCTTTTAGAATCTATATATTTTAGCTCAACATTAGCTCCAATAGTTGGTGTATATTTTTTGGTTCCAGTTATGTCAGCTTCATATCTTTGAACTACATTTCCACTAAGTGTAATATTACTTACATATTCACTATCATCTCTACTAGATTCTTTTTTTATAGGTTCAATATGACTCTTTTTTGACTCCATAAGTTTAGAGATATCATCTTTTTTCAAAGGACCTTTTAGGTAGCTTAGTGCCCATCTTGTTCCAAATAGCCTAATATCATCTAAATGTGCACTCTTTAAGAAAAATGTTCTCTTTTTAAGATTAGATAAGAGTGCTGCTATTTCATTTTTAGATAATTTAGAGTCAATTTTACCACCAAGACCATCTATAACACGATCTATATCTTGTTTTGTCTGTAATCTACCAATACACCAAGTACCAATATTACTTAAGCCTTTATAGTCTAAATCTATTGGATTTTGTGTACTTAAAACGACACCAAGACCATAAGCTCTAGCTTGTTTTAGTAGAGTAATCATAGGCTCTTTAGATGGAGGATTTTTAACAGGTGGAAAGAATCCGTAAATCTCATCCATATATAGCATAGCACGTAGTCTATTGCTACCACTTTGACGACGCATCCAAGCAAGAACTTTATTTAAAAGTAGTGTTACAAAAAACATTCTTTGAGAATCATCTAAGTGAGCAATAGAGAAGATAGCAACTCTAGCTTTTCCACTGCTACTGTATAGAATTTTTTGAATATCTAAATCTTCACCACTTAACCAGCCCATAAAAGATGGTGATGCGATGACAGAGTTAAATCTATTTGCTAATTTAAATCTCTCTTTTTGAGAGTAGAAACTATCAAGTGGTAGGACACCAATCTTTTTAAAAGGAGGGTTTATAATTGAACCAACTAAAGTATCAATACCAAGCGATAGATCATTTCTCCATGCATTAGCAATAATTTGAGATAGTAGTATAAACTCTTTACTCTCTAGTGGATTTGCCTCTATATTTACAAGTGCTAGTAGTGAGCTTACAGTAGTTGTAATATAGGAGCTTAAATTATCACTATCATCCATAATTTCACTATTTGGTTTTGATAGAGAGCTTAATATATTAATTGGAACTCCAGCACTAGAACCTGGTGTGTAAATTGTTTTGTCAACAGCTGTAAACCTCTCTACACGACTCTCATCTTGCCCCCAGCTATAGATACCCTCTCTCCAGAAGTTTGCAGTCTTTGCAGCATACTCAAGTGAGTCTTCACCTTTTGCTTTTGCCTCATCTTCTACCCATGGCTTAAAGCTTAAAGGAGAAAATGAAGGGTCAGTTAGTAGCATGTTCCCCATGTCACCTTTTGGATCTATTATAATTGAAGGAATATTATCAATTGCTGCCTCCTCTAATAGTCCAATACCAAGACCTGTTTTACCAGACCCTGTCATTCCTATAATTGCAGCATGTGTTGTAAAGTTTTTATTTTTTAGTAGTGTTAAAACTTCGGTTGTCTCAAAATTAGAGCTATCTACATCTTTGCCTAGATAGAAGAGCCCCGCTTTTTCATAAATATCTTTAATTGTATTCACTACTACTCCCTTTAAATAAGTTATTCTATCTATTATATCAAAAAATCTTTAACCCAAAAGTTTAAATAAATTACGATATAATATATAATATTACACATATTTCCTACATTTTTAAAATATAATCTAAAGGGTCTTAATGGAGCAAGTAGTTTTAGCTATTTTAACTATACTAATAGCATCAATTTTAAATATAGCACTTAAAAAATTTAATTTACCAACAGCAATTGGTTATATATTTACAGGGGTTATTGTTTCTATATCTTTTGGTTTAGGTGGTGAAGATAAGATACTAGAGCATATATCAGAACTTGGGATTATATTTTTAATGTTTACTATTGGGCTTGAGTTTAGCTTTAGTGAGCTAAAAGCAATGAAAAAGCAAGTGCTTTTATATGGCTCTTTACAAGTTATAATCAGTAGTATCTCTTTTGCATTAATTGCTAAATTTGTATTTAGTTTTGATAGTAAAACTGCTATTATAATTGGTTCGGCTCTATCTTTATCTTCTACTGCTATAGTGCTTAAGATGCTAAATGAAAATGGAGATATTCACGCTGGATATGGGCGTAAAGTGTTAGGAGTATTACTCTTTCAAGATTTAGCTGTAATTCCAATTTTAATTATGATAGATATCTTTACTAAAGATGTTGAGATAACATCACTACTATTTAGCACATCACTTAATATGATTATCTTTTTTGTAGTTTTATATTTAGGGAAATTTGGAGTAGATAAATACTTAGAGTTCTCAGTTAAAACTCAAAATCAAGAGATATTTTTATTAGCAATTTTATTTGTTGTTTTAGCATCTGCAGAGATTGCACATCTATTTGGATTCTCATACTCTTTGGGTGCTTTTTTTGCAGGAATGTTACTAGCAGAATCACACTATAAATATCAAATAGAAGCAGATTTGTCTCCATTTAGAGATCTATTTTTAGGACTATTTTTCTTTGTTGTAGGAAGCAGAATAGATGTAGGTATTGTAATAGAAAACTTTGGTGTAATTATATTTTTAGTTATTATTGTAATGGTAATTAAAGCATCTGTTATCTTTGCTGTTCTATTTTTTGAGCAAAAAAGAACAGCATTTAAGAGTGCTTTGGCACTATCACAAGTTGGAGAGTTTGCGTTAGCTATATTTGTTCTAGCACAAAATAACCACTTTATAGATGAGAGAGTCTCTAATATACTATCGACGGTTGTAATATTCTCTATGGTTGCAACACCATTTATTATTCAAAATTTAACCAAATTAGCTGATAAGATATTTAAAGAGCCATATAGAGAGATAAGAATTACCTCTACAGGGCTTAAAAACCACATTATTGTTTGTGGATATGGACCGCTAGGAAGAGAGGTTACATCTCAGTTAAAAAGCAGTGGATTTGAGTATATATTGATAGAGCATGATCTCAAACTATATCAAGAGGCATTAGATGATAATCAGCCAGTATTTTTTGGAAATGCTGCACAAAGATTAGTTTTGGAGTCTGTAAATATTAAAGAGGCAGTAGCAGTAATGATTACATTCCATAACTTAGAGAAGATTAGATTAATAGCAAAATCTGTAAAAGATGTATCTCCTAAATCTCATATCGTAGCTAGAGTTAGAGGTGAAGAGGAGATAGAAGCCCTTGAAGGAAGTTGTGTATATGTTGTTCCAACTGTTGGCACATTAGCAGATAAGATGATTAATAAACTTTTACACTGTTCTATTTAGTCTAGATTATCTATATAATAGTTACTTAAATAGTAGCAATATATTAGGGCTAGAGAGAGTAAAAAAATTATGTTAAAGGTTAATAGTTGATAGATTATATCTAATCTATAGTTACTAAACTTGGGTTAAAAGATCCCTTTAAATAGACCTTTTATTTCGTTTGGTATTACCTTTTTTATTCTTCTTTTGCTCTCATTATCTTCTATATTTTTAATCTCATTTGGTACTATTTTATTTATCTCTTTATCTATACCAAGATCTTTTAGTTTCTCTTCTACTCTATTTATAACCTTTTTCTTGATATATCCATCAAAAATTGGTGTTATAGTTGGGTTATTAATACTACCAGTTACTCTAATTAGATAATCTTGATTTTTTTGTGAAACTTTAATTTTTGCATCTACTGTACTACTCTTAATATCAATTTTAGCACCATATGTAGAGAGCTTTACTCGTTGACTAGCTGTATTTAGATTAAATTTAATAATATTATTATTTATAGTTCCATCTATATTGGCACTACTAAATAACTCTTTTGATAGGTCAAAATTAGCAACTTGTTTAAGTGAATTAACCAACTTTGAGTTTAAAAACCTAGATTCATCTAACTTAACAGAGAACTCTCCTTGCTTACTCTTTGTGTTATAGTTTAAATCAACCTGAGCAACACCATCTATAACCTCTTCTTGATTAATAAGCCTTAAGACTCTTATAACACTTAATCCTGCAGCATTAACTTTGATTTTATTGTTATTCATGATAAAGTTTATTACACCACCTAACTCCTTAGCTACTGCTGTTACTAGAAGTTGATTATCATCTTTTTTTAAGCTTCCTTTGAGTGCAAATGAGCCAATTAGTTTTTGATTAATTAGTGGTTCTAGCTTTTTTAGGTTTTTTATATCTAGCCTATATTCGCCATCTATTTTATTACTATTTAGATTGTATTTTAGAGTATCAAAATTTATAGAGCCAATAGATGTATTGATTTTTGGTTTAAAATTAATAAGTGCATTTTTAATAACCCCATCATTAACTTTAAGGATATATTTGAATCTATCTCCTAGATTTAAACCCATATGCTTTTTTAGGGTTTTAGTATCTATAAGCCCTACAGAGTTAATAGAAAAAATACCATTTTTAGAGTTTAAATCTGTTATATCTACTTTACCACTTAAATTAGATTTAACTATATAGTGTGGCATATTTAAGGTATATAGTATTTTAGCAATCTCTAGTTTTTTAAAATTACTATGTAATCTATCTGTTTTATAATTTATCTTTAAATCTCCAGATAGTGATTTTGTACCTGCGACTACATTTAGAGAGTTAGCAATCTTTTTTATTTTTCCATTTACTTTTAGTGCACCTCTTAGATCTAATCCAGTAAATAACTTGAGGGCCTTTAAGTTATCAATATTAGCAGAAAAGTTACTTATTAGTATATCTGTTACTAGTGAATAAGATAGTTTTTCTAAATACAATTTTATAAAATTTGTCGAGACTTTAGCACGATTCATTTTTAATTTACCATCTAATATTGAACCTTTTGCTTGAAGTGTATATCTATAGCTTGGTAACTTAACTTTTAATAGTTTTTTATTAAGAGTACCATCTGTGGATAGAGCAAACTTTCCATTTGGATTACTAAAATTTTTAACAACTAATGCACCATTTAGTTTACCTTCACTTATATATTTAGGCATAGATAAATAGCTAAATAGTTTTATAGGAGAGAAGTTTTTTAAAGTAGCTTTTATAGTATCTTTTGAGTATTTAAATTTACTAACACCACCTAAATCTTTTGTAGTTAAATTGAGTTGAAATTGTTTTTTTTTACTATTACTATAGAATATTCCATCCGTAGTAATCTTACCTTTAAGATTTAAATTACTCAAACCATTTAGGCGTGCTAAATTGTTAATATCTATCTTAAAATATCCTTTTGCCTGCTTTAAATCTAGAGTTGATGTAATCTTTTTTATCTCTATTTTAGCTGTTGTACTATTTATATCTCCTCTTGATATGATATATTTTTTTGTAACTGTTGCATCTATTTTTGCTTTTATAGTTTCGTTCTTAGGTAACTTTAAGTTATATAATTTATTAATTAGTGGTGTGCTTAATATACCATTTCTAATCTCTATATAAGCCTTTCCTGTTGGGTTATTAAGATCTAAATTGCTCATTTTACTATTTAGAAATAGTTGTCCATCTAAGTAGGGTGTTATATTAAGTAGTGCAAATATTTTAGAGATTTGAGCACTATTAATATCTATATTAATATCTTGTGGTTTATCATTTTTTATAATTAGTTTATATGATATATCGGAGTCAAATGCATTACCAGATCCGGTAACACCAAAATTATTGCTACTTCCTACAGCTTGACCTAAAACATTTAGATCTAATTTTATATCTCTGTTATCTACTCTAACACTTCTGGCATTTAATTTATAGTTTAAATCAAAATCTTTATTAAGATAATTAACATCACCTTTTGTATTAATAGACACTCCATTATCGCTTTTAGCATCTATATCTATATAACCCACCTTGCTATCTAGCTTAGTAATATCTATAGATGGGTTTTTAATTTTTTGGTTAAGATAGCTATTAGCTATCGGTTTAAGTGTTAAATTACTACCATATGGTGTAAAAAGAGATACAAAAATGATAACAACGATGGTTACTATAGGAATAATAATAAAAAGTAAGCGTAACATATACAAATCCAGTTTCTATTTTTTAATATTATAACATATAAAACTATAAATCAAGATACTCATTTGCAAATTTATCTATAAAAACTTTTAGTTGATAGAGTTCTTTATCACTCTTATCTATATAATTTGAGAACTTCTTATAAGTTTGCCAAACCTTTAGTGATGGAGTAACTCTTTCTCTTTTCTTAAGTTCAAAAGCTACAGCTGCATTTATAAATCCTTTAATAATTAAGACCTCTTTTCCCTTCTCTTTACGTCTAGGAAACCAAAATAACTCTAAAACTTCGTGAGCTTCAAAAAATTTATGCTCTAATATTAGTTGTGAATATCTATTAATATTATACATTCTACCCCCATAAAAAAAATATATACTGTCTTGAAGCTTTTTTTAGCTATAATCGCGCCAATTATATTATTTCATACTTAAAGAGGGTTATTATGACATCAACTTTGTTTATTGTACAGATAGTTTTAGCTATTATGATTACAATCGCAGTATTACTTCAGAAGAGTTCAAGTATTGGTCTTGGAGCATATAGTGGGAGTAATGAATCACTATTTGGAGCAAAAGGACCAGCAGGTTTTTTAACTAAAATAACATTTGTACTAGGTTTACTTTTTGTAACAAACACATTGGCACTAGGCTATTTTTATGCTAAAGAGAATAAAAAAAGTGCGGTTGATACAATCGAAAAAGTAATTCCAGCTTCTAAAGTTAAACCATTTACACCAAAAGCAGTAGAGTCTAATAAGAGTACTACAGCAGCAACTACAAAGGTAGATAGCAACAGCAGCAATAAGTAGAGTTATAATCTACTTTTACTATTAAAAGAGAGTTGTCTCTTTTAACTTCTATATTTATCTACTAAGCACCTATTTTTAAACTAAAACTAGCTACAATATCCTTAAAAAACAAGGAAGATTATAATGGTTGATAGTATATTAAGTGAGACTAAAGATCATATGCAAAAAAGCATAGAGTCTATGAAAAAAGAGTTCTTAACACTAAGAACAGGTAAGGTTACAACAACAATTGTAGATGATATTAAAGTTGACTATTACGGTAATCCAACTCCACTAAATCAGGTTGGTAGTGTAACAGTTATGGATGCAACAACAATAGCAATTAGCCCATGGGAGAAGAACCTATTACCAGAGATTGAAAAAGCTATACAACAAGCTAATATAGGAGTAAACCCAAATAATGATGGTGATTTTATTAAGCTATTTTTCCCACCTATGACAAGTGAACAGAGAGTAGAGATTGTAAAACAAGCTAAAGCTATATCAGAGAAAGCAAAAGTTGCAGTTAGAAATGTTAGAAAAGATGGAAATAATAAAATTAAAAGATTAGAGAAAGAGAAAGATATTAGCGAAGATGAGAGTAAGAGTGCTCAAGAGAGTGTTCAAAAACTTACTGATGAACATACAATAAAGATAGATGAAGCTCTTAAATCTAAAGAAGCTGATATCTTAAAAGTTTAAATTATGAATGTTGAAAGTATATATAAAGAGGCAGATGCCCTACTTAGTGGACACTTTATCTTAAGTAGCGGTACTCACTCTGCTAACTATCTTCAAAGTGCTAAAGTTTTAGAAGACCCTAAAAGAGCAGAGCTTCTAGCGACAAAGTTAGCAACACAAATTAAAGAGAGTGGGATAGAGATAGATAGAGTATGTGCACCTGCTCTTGGTGGTGTAATAGCAGGTTATGAGCTTGCAAGAGCATTGAACCTAAACTCTATATTTGTAGAGCGTAAAGAGGGAGAGATGCAACTTAGAAGAGGTTTCGAAGTTAAAGAGGGTGAAAAATTTATAGTCTGCGAAGATATTATCACAACAGGTGGTTCTGCATTAGAAGCTGCTAAAATATTAGAAGATCTTGGAGCTCAAGTAGTAGCATTTGCAGCATTAGCAAATAGGGGCTTTTGTAAAAGAGTTGGTGTAGATAAAGATCCAAAATCAGAGTGTAAATTACCAAAATCTACACCACTTTTTGCGCTAGCAGATTTTGAGTTTAATATCTATGCCCCAGATGATTGTCCTCTATGTAAAGATGGAAGTAAAGCTATTAAACCAGGCAGTAGAGGTAACTAATAGCTAATATTAATATAGAAGATATAAGTTAGGTGTATTGTTAAAACTTTATACTTAACTTTATATACTTTACACTCCTTAAGTATCTTCTTTATCAATATATTTTAATAAATCAAACTATATTTAATGGTTATCTCCTAGATTAAACAATATTTCAATTTGAAAAATATATCCATTATCTCGATATCTTATGCTATTATATAGAAAAATATGGAGAAGGTATGAAGGTTAGTATAGCTATATTAGCATTAATTGTATCGCTACTTCTTAGTGGATGCTTAGTTAATAAGAATAGAGTATTAAATAATAAAGGTGAGTTTAATGCAGTAGTAAAGAGTAGCTCTATCGTTAAAAAAGTAGGTAGAGTAACTAAGAGAAAAGAGCATAGAGTTACCAAAAAAAAGATAAAAAAGAGTCTAAGAAAAAGGGTAAAAAAGAGGGTAAAAAAGAGGAGGGCTCATAAAGCGAAGAGATCATCTAAACATATAAAAAAAAGAGTAAAGCATAGAGCTAAAAAATATATAATAAAGTTAAAAAAATCTAAAAGACGCGTTAAACTATATAGAAAACATAAGAGCAGCATAGAGCCATATAGTATTAAAAGTAAGGTTAGTGACCCTGAACTTCTTGGTCCGCAAACTACTTTAAAACAAAATCCACTAATTTGATACCCAGTACTTCTCTATCCATGTAGCTGGTTTTAAGTGGCGATACCATTTGCCACTGATACCTTTAATAGCTTCTGGAGGGTTTGGCAAGCCATGAAAAATAATAATTTTTGCATTATCTGGAATAGTTGGTGCTTTAAACCATGAAATAAGTAAATTTGGAGCACAGTGATACTTAAAACTTGGCATCCAACTTGTTTGCCAAAATTTTAAAATACCTTTTTTGTGCATCTGTTTAGATAGATATGCTTGTTCGTGCCTAACTTCGGATCTTACTTTTTCGAAATTATTTACAAAATAGTCTAGTATATCACTATGTTTGCCTATTTCAAATCTAAATACAGATGAGTTACCCTCTAAACGATGGCGTCTTTTATGATCTTTTATAATTAAAAATTCACCATCTACACTAAAAAGTTCATCTATACTATCTACAATTACAACATCTAAATCTAAAAATAGTGTTACACCTTTTAATCCACCAAATTTTTTTGCAAATACAGTCAGTTTTCTCCAGCCACGCTCTGGAATACCTTTTGGTAAATCTAGTTCTGGTAGTGGTTGGATCTCTACTTCTGCCCGAATACCATTACTCATTTCTGTAAAGCATACAAATCTAAAAGGTATTGTTATATTTTTTTCTACCATTGCATAGAGTCTATTAACATAGAGGGGTGGAAACTTATCTCCCCACTTCATACAGATAATATTTACCAAATCAATATCCTGTTTTTCTACAATTTTACTATATGATTCATATATTTGTGCTAAAGAGTCAATATTTATAAAAAAAATGGTAAAATTAGCTACTTAACTTATGGAGAGATAGATGATATTTATAGAAGATGTATATGCAGATGAAGTTTTAGATAGCCGTGGAAATCCAACAGTTAGAGCAACAGTTGTTCTAAGCGATGGAACTAAGGAGAGTGCTATTGTTCCTAGCGGGGCAAGTACTGGTAAAAGAGAGGCTTTAGAGCTTAGAGATGGAGGGGATAGATTTTTAGGTAAAGGTGTATTAAAAGCTGTACAAAATGTTAATGATTCAATTGCAGAAGCTATAATTGGCATGAGCCCATTTAATCAAGCAGAAGTTGATTTAGCTATGAAAGAACTTGATGGAACTAGCAACTACTCTAATCTTGGTGCTAATGCTGTTCTTGGTGTCTCTATGGCAGTAGCTAGAGTAGCAGCTACTTCGCTTAAGATGCCACTATACAGATATCTAGGTGGTGCTAATGGTGTTGTTATGCCAACTCCAATGTTTAATATTATTAATGGTGGAGAGCATGCTAATAACTCTGTAGATTTCCAAGAGTATATGATTATGCCAATTGGATTTGATACATTTAGTGAAGGTTTAAGAGCTGTTAGTGAGATCTACCAACACTTAAAAAAAGTTATTAATGATATGGGTGAGAGTACAGCTGTTGGAGATGAAGGTGGTTTTGCACCAAACTTAAAAAATAACGAAGAGCCTATAGAGGTAATTATGAATGCTATTGAAAAGGCTGGTTATAAGGCAGGAGAGCAAATTGTAATAGCTTTAGATGTAGCAAGTAGTGAATTAACAAATGAAGATGGCAAGTATGTTTTAAAATCTGAAAACAAAGAGTTAACAAGCTCGGAGTTAATTAGTTACTACGAAAATTTAGTTAATAAATATCCAATTGTTTCCATAGAGGATGGCTTAAGTGAAGATGACTGGGATGGATGGAAAGAGCTTACTGATAGACTAGGCGATAGAGTACAGTTAGTTGGAGATGACCTTTTTGTAACAAATGCAGATATTTTAAGTGAGGGTATTAACAAAAATATTGCCAACTCTATCTTAATTAAACCAAATCAAATTGGAAGTGTAAGTGAAACTATGATGACAGTTCGTTTGGCACAAAGAAATGGATACACATGTGTTATGAGCCATAGAAGTGGAGAGAGCGAAGATGCATTTATTGCAGATTTTGCAGTAGCACTAAATACAGCACAAATTAAAACTGGCTCAACTGCAAGAAGTGATAGGATTGCAAAATATAATCGCCTTTTAGAGATTCAAAATGAATTAGGACAGTTTGAGTATATAGGAAGAGAGTTATTTGGTGAGTAACCATAATGATTTAAGCATAGATGAGATAGTTAACTCAAATAAAGAGGAGTTTAACTATCCACTATTTATTCACACTGCACTTTATCTGACAATTGGATATTTAATCTACTCTACGCTGTTTGGTGATAGCTCTATAGGGGTTCTACAAGATACCAAACAAAGAGAGAAGAGGATTGTAGAAGAGTACAATAAACTACAAGATGCTAATCAAAAATTACAAAAAAAACACTTTGAATTAATACAGCTGACTCCTCAATAATCTAGAATGATGTATTGATAGATGGTATATACTTTTTAAGTATTAGCTCTAAGTCTGCAATATCAAAAGGTTTAGATAGGTAAGAGTTAAAGCCTAAGTTATAGATATTATCTATATTTTCACTCTCTGAAGATAAAGATTTATGAAGTATTACAGGTGTATTTTGATTAGTTTCATTTTTTCTTATCTCTATTACAGTTCTATATCCATCTAGCTTTGGCATAATACTATCTAAAATAATAAGATCAAAAGTATCATTTTCAATAGAGTTTAATACATCTAAACCACTATTGCAAGAGATTACTTCTAGATTGTATTTTTTAAGTATATGCTCTAATATATGTAGATTAGTTTTATTATCATCAGCAATTAGTACTTTAGCTTTTTTATCTTTACTACTACTATTTTTTATATTTTTTAGTTGAGTAGACTTTTTTAATTGAGCTTGTAGTATAGCTATTTCACTAGCTTGTGCTCTATTTTTAACTTTTAAATTAGCAATATTTAACTCTAAAGCATTTACATTATTTCTTAAAATATTAAGTTTGAATTTAATATTTTCAACAATATCTTTTTTATTTAGCTTAAATGGTTTAGTAAGTTTTTCTACCTCTTTAGTTATATAATTAATTAACATTTTATATCCTAATTATGTAATTTTATTATACAATATATACTTAAACATTACATAATTGTTATTAAGCTAGTTGTTAAAATTTCTGCCACTTTACTCTAATATATGATGCTTAATACAAATTTATGTATAAAAAGTAATATTTATTGTACTACTGTATTATATAATTAATTATATCATATATATTTTAATATACTCCATTATATGGCTATTAAATTATTATTTTATACTATAGGTTTAAAAATTAAAGCTTTGTCTATGTATTGGGGATAGACCATATTTTTTAACAGCTTCTATATGTGCTTTTGTTCCATAACCTTTATGCTTTTCAAATCCATATTGGGGATATTGTTTTGCAAAATCTATCATTTTATAGTCTCTATATACTTTGGCTAAAATACTAGCTGCTTTAACATTCTCTAGTTTTTGATCGGCTTTTACAAGAGTCTCAATATTACTAACACCAAAAGTAGTGTTTCCATCAAATATAAACTCACTACCTTCAAAATTGTTTTTAATAGCTACTAGAGCCTCTTTAATAGATTTACTTAAGCCTATATTATCAATTGTTAAAGAGTCAATTTCGTAGATAAACCAGTCGGAGTTAGTTTTTATTACTTCATAAAGATTTTCACGTCTTTTTTGTGTTAATTTTTTTGAGTCATCTAAACCTTCAATATCTTTTTTTAAGATTACTCCAGCAACTACTAAAGGACCAGCAATTGGTCCTCTACCTGCTTCATCTATTCCACAATACTCTTTGTAACAATCTATATCTACTTTAAAAAGGGAGTCAGTTTTTTGTGCCATTAATAATCCATTTATAATTTGTAATTTCTTGTTAATAGTAATATACTATAATTTTATCATAAGAGGTTAAAAGCAGGTTTAACCTCTTTCTCCTTGTTTTGTTTAAATTTTGATATAGATAGTATATTCTTCCTTATTTTTCTATTTATTGATAATTATAAAGCTCCTTTTAGGAGCTTTTTGCTTTTAAAACATCTATTATATAGAGTGAGTATAGTAGTATTTTTTTATATCTTCCATTAAGCTAGGAAGAGAATCTATTGTATATTTAGTAACACCAAAAAGTATATCAAAATCATCTAATGTATAATCAATATACCATCTTGCACGACTTGAGCTGATACTATTATTATCAGAGTTTAAATTATATGAATTTACTCTATAGAATGGATTAGATAGAAATTGCAACTCCTCTTTAAGTGGTGGTAGAAGATGTCTAAATATTTTATTATCTAGTAGTAGAGGCTTGAACCTTTTATCATCTATATAATATATATCTCCTATAATTTCATGATTAAAGAGACCATCTCCATCTTCTTGATTATCACTATCGGTAACAAACTCTTTTCTAAATGATATATTTAAAATCTTTTTAACTCTTAAACGAAACTCTCTGTTACTATTATATCCATCTAATTCTATTCTGTTTTTTATATATTTGATAGATTTTTTATTTAAAGAGAGGTGATTAAATGTTATGATCTCTTTATTTATAATTAATCCAGCATATGTAGCTAAAGCACCACCAAGACTATAACCAGTTGTTGATATCTTTAAGTTAGGAAAATCGGATAGATATCTTTGTGCTAACTCTAGAGCTTGTGTATATTGATAATCTATCTCTCCACTTTGACTTACACCATCAGATATCCAATCAGATACACCAACTTCTGCACCTATATAAGCTATTATAAGCTCTCCATTTTTTTTAAATACAGTCGCTCTAAAACCTTCCTCTCCACGAATATCCTCTACTCGTATCCAACCTATTGGCGCACCACTATTTTTAGATGCATACTCATTAAGCTCTAAATAACCAAGTGCTTTTCTAGTTTTATTAATAGATGGAGGCTGTGTGTGCTTGTGTATTTTTCCATATCTTATATTTTTGTATTGTTTTGTTGGGTCATTTATTAAAATTTCATCAAAAACTTTTTGAAGATAAATTAATTCAGTTACATCCTTATTGATCGTTTTAAAATAATTCTCTAAAAAACTATTTGCATTTATGGTTGAGAGCATACCTATAGATATACAGCCACCTATTATTAATTTTTTCATCTGATTGATTCTCCTTATAATTTCTATTACTTTTATTATATTTAATTTTACTGCGACTGCTTAATAATATGACATAATTTAATACTCTTAGTGTTAAATCCTAATATCCATTTTATCTATCTATTAATTATTATTTGATATAAATAGAGTATTTAGGTACAATTTTAGAAAAAGGATATATCTTGAGCTCTAGTAAAACTATTCAGTGTCCCAATTGTGGAGTTGATATTGATGTTAATGAGATCTTATACCATCAATTAGAGGGTGAATTAAAGAGAAAAAATATAGCTCTTAAAAAAGAGATGGAGAGCGAAGTAGCTAAAAAGAGATCAGAGTATAAGATAGCATTTAGTAAACTAAAAGAGAAAGAAGAGAGTTTAAAAGAGCAAGAGGACAGATTTGCTAAAGAGTTACAACTAGCTACACAAAAGAGAGTAAGTGAGCAGTTAGTGATAGAGAGAAAAAAGATAGATGAAGAGCTTCGTATTCAAAAGCAGCAGATGATGGCTCAGATGAAAGCTAAGATCGTAGCAGAGAGAGAAGAGCAGTTTAGTATTATGGAGAAAGAGTTAAAGGATAAATCTAAAGAGGTTCAAGAACTTCATAAGACTAAAGCTGAAGTAGAGCGCCTAAAAAGAGAGAATGAAGAGACAAAAGCAAAAGCCCAAGCAGAAGCTCAAGTAGAATTAACTAAAGTTTTACAAGAGGAGAAATTTAAATTAGAGAAGAGTTTTCAGGAGCAAGTTGAGCTTAAAATCAAACAAAAAGATGAACAGATAGAGCAGATGAAAAGAGATATAGAGGCTGCTAAAAGAAAGGCTGAACAAGCATCAATGCAGACACAAGGTGAGGCCTTAGAGTTAACTATAGAAGAGTGGCTAAAAGAGCAGTTTGTATTTGATACTGTAGAAGAGGTAAAAAAAGGTGCATTTGGTGCAGATTGTATTCAGATCGTTAATACAAGAGAGACTCAAAATTGTGGTGTAATATGTTATGAGTCTAAAAATACAAAAGCTTGGAGTGATGGCTGGATAGTTAAATTAAAAGAGGATATGTTAAAAGTTAATGCAGATATTGGCGTATTAGTTACCTCTGTTTACCCAAGAGGAGTGAATAGAATGAGATTTGTAGATGGAATTTGGGTCTGCTCTTTAGAGGAGTTTAAAGGTTCTGTCTCTTTACTTCGAGATAGCCTAATTAGGGCTCATAAAAGTGTAAAAAAAGAGGAGAATAAAGCAGACAAAATGACACTACTTTACAACTACTTAACAGGTAATGAGTTTCAGATGCAACTTAGTGCAATAGTTGATGGATTTATGCAGATGCAAAGTGAACTTGACAAAGAGCGCAGAAGCTTAATGGCAAGCTGGAAGAGACGACAAAAACTTATAGATAATGTTTTGGCAAATACAACTCAAATGTATGGCTCTTTACAAGGCATAGCAGGATCTAGTGCAATTGCCCATATTGATGCACTTGAATTATTAGATGAAGATAGCGAGGAGTAGGCTACTCTTTGCAATTAGGCATATCTACCCATATATCTTGATATATCTCTTTAGCTTTAGAGTCTATTACACTTATTTTATGAGCACCAATAGTAAACTCTAAATTTAAATTATTACTTTGGTTTTTAATCTCTTTGCCATCTACGTACCATATGAAAGGTGCTACTCCTCCTACTAGTTGAAACTCAACAGATACATTGTAACAGCTAGCACTTTGAAATCTTGAGTTGTTTTTTGGGTATAAAAATTTGAAGTTATTAATCTCTTTCTCTTTTTTCTCTAAATATTTTAAAGATGGAGGAGGGGTACTTTGAGTGGTAGTTGAGCTGCTACTTTCCCAACTAAAGTGGGGTAGAGTATTTTTTACTATATCTATAGCTTCAAAGCTAAGTGGTGCAGCGACTTTTCTTGCAGAACTTTTAAAGATTGGTTGGTTATTAGGTTTAGCAATTAATAGAGTTAAAGTGTAGTGTTTAGAGAAGACAATACTCCAGAAATCACGATATCCATAGCTTGTACCTGTTTTATAAGCATAAAATCCATTACTATTGCTGTACCCTCTAGGTGGAGGGTTTTCTCTTAAGATATCTATAATTTTTATTACACTATCTTTTGGTAGTAGATTAACAATTTTTACTTTTTCTTTTTTAATATAGTGTAGCTCTTTAGAGCTTCCATTATTTGCTAAAACTGTATATAGTTTAGTAACTTGAAGAGGCGTAATACCAAGCCCTCCAAGAGCAATAGGAAGTGTAGCTTTACCCTTTGGAATAGCTACTTTTCCAGCAATGGTTTGAAGAGTATATATAAACTCTTTAGCCCCAATTTTCTCTAAAACTTTAACAGCTGGGATATTTAAGGAGTTTTGTAGAGCAGTTGTTATAGTTACCTCGTCATTAAAGACTCTATCAAAGTTATGTGGTCTATAGTTATTAAATTGGCTATTTTTATCTTTAATAATTGTATTTGCATCGATTATATGTTTTTTAAAGCCAATAGCATATATTAGTGGTTTTAGAGTTGAACCAGGGGATCTAATAGCACTAATCATATCTATATATCCAGATATTTTATTACTAAAAATATCTTGAGTTGCAATATATGAGACAATCTCTGCACTTTTATTATTAGCAACAATTATAGATAGCGTAACACCCTTTGGAAAACTTTTTGATACACTTTTTGCCCACTGTTGTAGCCTATCTTGAAGAGGTAGATATATTGTACTTTGAGTTACTATTTTACTGCTTTGTCTTAATATTTTTTTAGATAGATGAGGTGCAAATCTAGGGAAAGTAAACTCTTTTTTGACAATAATATTTTTAATAGCTCTGTTATACTCATTTTGAGTTATAATATTTGCATTTAAAGAGCGTAAAAGAACTTTGTCTCTAGCAATTTTAGTAAATTTAGGGTATCTATTTGGTCTATTTATATTTGGATTCTGTGGTAGTGATGTTAATATTGCTGCTTCACTTAGAGTTAAAGAGTTTGGTAGTTTATTGAAGTATCTTAAAGATGCAGAAACCACACCTTCGATATTACCTCCATATGGAGCAAGTGTTAAATAGGCATTTAAAATATCTTCTTTATTGTAGTGTATCTCTATTTGGTAGCTTCTAAATATCTCAACTATTTTAGAACCAATATCTCTCTTTTTTGGTTCTAAAAGTTTAGCTAGTTGCATTGTAATAGTTGAGCCTCCAGATGTTATATGCCCATTTATAATTAGTTGCTTAGTAGCTCGAAGTAGGGCCAGAAAATCAACCCCATTATGGATAAAAAAGTGTTTGTCTTCATAGTTTAAAAGCATCTTTATATATATTGGGTCTAAATCTTTGATATTGGCTTTAAATCTCCATTTCTGTGTGCTATTTAGAGTTGTATATAGATACCTTCCATCTCTATCTGTAATAACTTTTGATACATTATCTGCTTTATCTAAATTTATTGGAAAAAATAGCTCTAATAGTATAAAAAATAGCACAAAGGCTAAGAGAGTTAAGATAGTGTACTTTATTAAAAAATTTAATATTTTTCTACTTCTTGCTATCAAGCGCTTTCTCTTTTATCTCTTTTTCGAGCTCTATTATAGCTATTAAATTTGCATGCTCTATTGGGTTAAGTTTGTTATCTATTATATTAGAACTCTTAGCATCTATATTTGGTTTATACCAAGGTAGATTGTTAAATAGAGTTTTTAACTCTATATCTTTAAATATATATCCATATCTAGCAATTAAAGAGTTTCTTAGTAGTTTTAACTCTTTTAAACTGTATCTCTTAAGATAATTTTTGTCTAAAAGGGTTTTGTTTACTTTGTAGAAGTCTGATAGTGTTAGGTTGGATAATCTTTTTTTCTCTTCATTAAGTAGTTTTTGAATATTGTTTTTTTCAATATCTGTTAATTTATTATAGACTAAATAACTATTTACAGTAGTTGGTTTATACCAAGTAAATTTTTTGTATATTTTATCTAATAGTGGATTTGTTGTTTTAAAATCTAATCCTGAGTGTGCAAATATTGCATTTCTCAAATAATATAGCTCTAAAGTTGTATAAGTTTTTAGATTATTAATAGGTTTTGTAAAGATATATTGGTAATCTAATGCTTTTTTATATTTACTATTACTAATTTTGATACTTTTGATATCCTTACTCTTTTTAACCACAACTTTAGATATCTTTGAAGATGCTCTATATCTTGGATTATAGATATCAACTATTGTAGAAGGAGCTAAAGTATACTCTCCTAAATTTGCTGCATTTGTAGTATATGCAACTTTAAATTTACCTTTACTATTGGGTGTTAATGCAGCGATAAATCTATCATCTCTATACTCTATATTCTCGTAGCTACTTAAGCCATTTAGCCACTTTAATGACTCTATAGTATTAAAGCCTGTAATGTTTGGATTCTCTATCTCTAGAGCTGCTGGTGTTAGGTCTATAATTAGTGGGTTAGTAATTGATCTATCTTTAATCTTACCACTAATTACAACAACTACCTCTTTAGAGTGTGGAATATTTTTTAGATCTAGTGGTTTACCATCTACATCAAATAGCTCTTTTTTAATACTAAAGCCTATATTTTTACTGCTATTGTTATCTGCAGCAGTTGCAGTAGTAGTAATATTATACCAAATAGAGTTATTAGCTAAATTGCTAATTTTTGGTAGCTTTTTTATTGTGTAGCTTTTTGTAAAATCACTACTATTAATACTCTTATCTTCAATTTTTATATTTAATTTGTCACTACTAATCTTGATATTTTTTGATACAAGTAGGGCTAGAGACATCTCTTGAGTAGTTAGATATTTTTTGGATTTTATATCTTGAGCAAAGTCTATAAGTAGAGGTTGGTAGATATCTTTAAAGTTAGCTTTTTGTAAAAGATATATGAGTAGTGCTTTATCTCTTAACTCTCCACCATAATTTCCACTTTGAGCTCCTAAATACTCTTTTGCTTTTGTAAATAGTTCTTTTGCTTTTTTCTCTTCGCCTAGTGTTGAAAAGGTAGCTGCTAAGTAGCTAAAAGTTGCAGATGTTTTAATAGTTTCAGGGTGTTTTAGATGGTAGTTAATCTCTGACATTAGGGGGTGTTTATTTTTTGCTAAAATATATAGTGCATAAGCATTTGATTCTACCTCTTTTGGTTTTAAACTCCATTTATTAAGGTTTCTTTCTAGGTATTTAAGTGCAGAGTCTATTCGTTTTTGAGATACTTCAAAACCATTTTCTTGTGCAGATGTTAGAAAATCTATAACATAGCTAGTTACCCAAAGTGATGCATTAGAGCTACTCCATAAACCAAATCCACCATCATATTTTTGAAGTTCATATACTCTTGAAATGGCACTATTTACAATATCTACACTCTCTTTATCTTTTAGAAGAGCTAATGCACGGCTAGAGGTCTGTTCGGCACATCTGCAGCAGTAGGCTATTAACTCTTTTTTAATAGATGTTGTTGCTATTAATGGATTGGATGATAGTGTTATATTGACTTTATCTATATTACGCCATCTCTTAGAATTGAGTAGAGTTTTTGTATCTAGAGTAACTTTTGAATCTAGTATACCAACTCTTCTTATATACTCTTTTGGTAAGGCTTCGTTTATAGCTAATTTAAAGCCTCTGCTATTTACTAGCTTTCCATCTTTAAATGCAGATATTGTAATATTTGCATCTTCGACAGACTTTGCATTTAATGTTACTCTTTTAAATAATATAGCACTATTTTGATAGTTTAGTGTAAACTCTTTAGGTGTAATATTTAGAGATTTTGTACTATTTATCTCTATTTTGTATTCACCTTTAGAGATTGTTTTATCTAGTTTTATCTCTACAAGTGTAGATGATATATCACCCACTTTTAGATATTTAGGCATGTAGCTCTCTATAGATAAAGGATCTTTGATTTTTACCTCTTGATTGCTACTACCAACACTATCTTTACTCCATGCAATTGCCATAACAGATAGAGATCCTTGGAAATCTGGAACTTTAAACTTTAAGTTGGCAAGCCCTTTTTTATTAAATTTAATAGCTTTACTGATATATGATACTATTTTGCGTTTATTTGCTGTTGGCTTTTTGTTCAGCAGTGCTATATCTCCTGAGCCTACATCAAATTCAGCATGTTCACCATGTGCTTTTATTAGCTCTGAATAGATATCTTTAATAGTTAAATATACTCTTTTTTTACCAAAGAAGAAGCTTTTTGGATCTGGTGATTTGTAGTTAGTTATATTTAGTACCCCTTTATCTACAATAGCAATAGTTACATAGCCATCTCTATCTTCTAAATTCTGAGCTTCTATTGTTATATTTAGATCACTTTTTGAGCCTATTTGTTTAGGAGCTCTTATTTTTAGTTTTAGTTCTCTTTTATTTCTATCTATAAAAAAGTGTGCTAATCCAACAGCTCTTGATGCTCCTAGCTTTTTACTTTGTGCTCTAAATGCTGTTGCTAAAATATATGCCGAAGATCCCCACTCTTTATTAGCCTTAAACTTTACAACTACTGGTTCATTCTCTTTAGCAATTATCTCTTTTCTCTCTATAACAGTATCTGTCGCTATATTTATATTAATAGGTCCAGAGAATTTAGGTTTAATTAGTACCTCTATATCTTCTCCATCACTAAAGCTATTTTTATTTATAGAGATTGGTAATCTGTCTGGTGAAATAGTACTACTACTTTGGTCATATCCAACACTAAACCTAATAGATGTAGTGCTACTATTGTCATCTTTAAGAACTAATCTATACTCTCCCCAATCAAGTTTATCTAGCGTAAAATTAGTTGGGCTATTAAGTAGAGATACCTTTCCATGTTTTATTGTACCTATATCACTGTAGGTTACATAATATTCCCAATTTTCACCACTATTTTTCCAATTGTAGTGAGGTTCAAGCTCTATTAATTGGTAGTTTATCTCTCTATCGGTTAAATTAATATCTTTAATATATATTATATCAAATGATGGTTTTGTATTTAACTCTACTCTTTTATCATCAAATTTTGGCTTTATACCAATATAGCCTTTTTTGTCTATATATGGAATCTCTAAACCTTTTACTATTGCTCTACCAGCTGGGTCTTTTATAGATGCATTAATATATAGTGCTAATGGCTTAGTTATACTATCTTTTGAGCCAAAGTTGGTATCTATATCTATTGTTGCATTACCATCTTTATCTCCTTTTATACTTTTCTCTATTAAATACTCATTTGTTGCACTTTCACTCTCTTTACCAAATATATAATTTTCATACTCTTTTAGTGGACTTTTTATAGAGTGAAGAGTTAAAGTATAATCTATTGATGGTTCAGATAGAGGTTCTTTAGTTAAGTAGTTTACTTTTAATTTAAAGGTATATTTACTATTAGGATATATAGTAGTTATCTTTTTTATAAAATTTGCTTCTATCTTAGGTGGTATAAAATCTTCGGCACTAAAGTTAAAGATACCAATAGTTTCGCTATTAGAGTAGAGTTCTATAGTGTATCTACCACTTACATTTGGTAGTTTAAAGCTACTAGCTATGTGACCTAAAGTATCAGATGTAAGTAGTTTTTTACTTATAGTTTCTCTTTTAGAGTTTAATAATTTTGCACCAACTTTTATATTAATTGCCACTCGACCTTTTGAGTCTCTAATAAGAGAGTGAAATTTTACACTACCAGCTGGTTTAAATATCTCTTTATCGCTATAAATTAGTGCATCAAATACTCTATTTGATGTTCGTCCATTATCACCTCTATCGCTTAAATCTAGGGGTGCTTTATTAAAATCTAAAAGTGAAAAATCTCCACTATCACCATATGCATATATCGCTTTTGGTGCAAGAGATTTTTTACCTCTTAAAAGAGCTATATCAAATGTAGCATACCCCTTTTTAGAGATTGTAGTTGCTAAAAGTTCATTATTTTTAGCAATAAGTTCTAGTTTTACTTTTTTGTAAGGAGTAGCATTGCTGAGGTGTTTTGTGTATATATGTAACTTTTTACTATCCTCTAGTGTAAATAGACCAATATCTGATATCATAAACCATTGGTTAGTTATACTCTCTTTGATATCCCCTTTATCATCTACTATGGCAGCTGACAAAATATATATACCGGGTTTTGCAACTTTTATTGTCTTACCCACAGGTATCGCTGTAGTTACCTCTTTGTTGTCTTTGCTCTTGATATTTAAATACTTACTCCAGAGTAGATAACCATCTTGATACTCTATCTGTTCTAATGCATATCTATATAATTTCTCTCTAAAAGATGTATTGTTTAGTGTATTTACTAAATTATTTCTATTAACTCTATATAGTTTTAGTTCTACTCTTTTAACATTTATACTACTAATAGGAATAGATAAATCAGCTTTAGAAGGTAGTATATAGCCACTCTCTTTAAACTCAATAGATGGTAAATAGTTGCTACTTTTTTTAACAAATTTATAGTTTTTATCTAAAAAATTGTTACCAATAGGAGCATTTTTATCTATTTCAATGCTATATTTTGTTTGAGGTTTGAGCTTTTTTATACAAATAGTATCATAGTAACTCTCTATATTATAAAATCCTGCAGGAGTAACTTTTATATGCTCTTTAAAGAGTTTTTTATTTAAGGTAGTAAAGTATCTATCAAGATTTAGACAGAAATCTATAGAGTTCTCTTTTACTCTCTCTTCTATCTTTAAGATCTTATATGTTACTAATTTAGTTGCATTTATTGTAGATATAAATAAAACTAGAGCTAATATAATTTTTTTCATAAGTTATCCTTACTCTCTATAAAAAATTTAAAATTTATTATATCACCAAATTGTGTTAAATGGTGAATTTAAGAAGTATAATTAATATAAATTTTTTTTATGACTTATATATGTCCTAATAATGGATATAAAATAAATAGTTACTAATATACTCAAAAATATATTCTTGGCTTATAAATGACATAATTAAAACTATTATATACTTTACAAATGTTATTATGTTGCAAATAATTAAATTAAGGAGATTATATGTCTTTTATATATGATATAGTAGTAGTAGGGGCAGGACCTGGTGGAATTGCATCGGTAGTAGAAGCAGAGAAAGCAGGAATTACAAATACATTAGTTATTGATAAAGCTGATACTCACTCAGATATGATTACTAAGTTCTACAAAAAAGGTAAAAGAGTAGATAAAGATTGGCAAGGTAAAAAGTTTGAATTTATTGGTAATGTAAGATTTGAAGAGTGCTCAAGAGAAGAGTTTATAGACCAGATGGAAGATTTAATTCAAGATGAAGATATTGCTGATAAGTTTCTTTACAATCAAGAGATTTACGGTGTTCAGAAAAACGAAGATGGTCTTTTCGAATTAGATACTCATAACCACGGAACAATTAAAGCAAAAAATGTAATTGTTTCAATTGGTAGAATGGGTAAGCCAAACAAACCTGGCTACAAGTTCCCTGGACCAATTAGACCTGTTCTAAACTACAACCTATCTAAAGTAAAAGAGGGTGAAAAAGTTATGGTAGTTGGTGGTGGAGACACAGCTGGTGAGTACGCTTATGGTCTTGTAGATTTAGGTATGAATTGCGAAGTAACACTAAACTACAGAAGAGCAGAAATTGGAAGAATGAACCCAATAAATAAAGAGACAACAGAGAAGTACCTAGAAGAGGGTAAACTAATTAATAAACTTGGAACAGATGTTGAAAGTGTAGAGCCAAGCCCAGTAGAGGGGCAAGTACAACCACAAGTTAAAGTTAACTTTACAGATGGTACAAGCGAAGTTTACGATAGAGTAGTATTTGCTCTTGGTGGAACAAGCCCTAAAGATTTCTTAAACAACTCAAATATAGAGATGAACGAGTGGGGAGAGCCACTATATAACGAAGATACTATGGCAACAAATATAGAAGGTCTCTATACAATTGGAGATGTAAATACAAGTGCTGGTTCAATCGCACTAGCATTTAACCACGCATTCCAAGCTGTTGGTGATATAGTAGAGAGAAACAAATAGCATAATAGAGCCTTATATAAAGGCTCTATGTGTAATAACTTAACACAACTACAATTTCTTATTTTTTGACTACAGATTATTTGCTATAAATAGTTTAATATTAAGATAAAGGCTCTATAATGCCTGCTATGACTTATCTTAAATATATATTAATATCGTTTTTTTTGTTAAACATACTAAGTGCTAATACTCCACATAAAGAGTTAGTAGTTGTTACTAAGGTCTCTCCACCATTTTCGATGAAGAGTAAATCAGGAGAGTGGAGTGGAATCTCTATAGATCTCTGGAAAGAGATCGCTAGCAGATTAAATTACAAGTATGTATTTGAAGAGACAACTCTTGATGGTATGCTTAATAGAATTAAAAATAGAGAGGCTGATGTTGCAATATCGGCATTAACTGTTACAGCAGATAGAGAGAAATATATAGACTTTACACAGAGTTACTTTATTACTAACTTAGCTATAGTTGTACCTAAAGGAGAGAGTAGTTTAATAGAATCTATTTTTGATAAACTCTTCTCTTTTAATACACTACTTTTTATTATTGGCATATTTGTTACTTTACTATTTGCTGCTTTTGCATTTTGGTATACAGAAAAAAATAGTATAAATCAAAAAAGTGTTACATATGGAGAGAGCCTATGGTGGGCGTGTGTAACAATGACAACTGTAGGTTATGGTGATACAACACCATCAACTTTTTTAGGTAGAATAGTAGCAGTTGTTTGGATGTTCTTATCTATGTTTTTAGTCGCAGGATTAATAGCAGCAAGTGCCTCTTTTTTATCAGATTATAAAAGTAACTATTTTATTAAAAGACCATCAGATTTATCTAGTGGAACTATAGGATGTGTAGATTCATCAATTGCAGATCTATATCTAAAGAGTAGACATATATATCCAGAGAATTATGTAAGTATAGATAGTGGTATAGAGGCGGTTAAATTAAGAGAGATAGATGCATTTGTATATGATGAGGCGATATTAAGATATATTATAGATAACAAATATAGTAAAAGTGTTGAGTTAACAGACTCAAGATTTAAACCACAAAATTACTCTATAGCTCTGCAAGAGGGTAGTAATTTAAGAGAAGATATTAATAGAGCTCTTTTAGATATAATAGAGAGTTCAAAATGGAATGAGATTAAAAGTAGATACTTTTTGAAACAAAGATACTAATAAAATTACTTAAATTATGGTTAAATAAGTGATTTTTTCTATACCATAAACTATCTTTTTACTCCATATAATAGAGTTTTGCTTAAGATTTTACATTTTTTTAAAGCTCTTTTGCTATATAGTGCTCTACTATATGTTTCTAGCAGTTACACGTAACAATTTTAAATTAGATAAAGTATTGCAATACACTGATATATAATTAAATATCTGTTAATATGAGATACTTTAGAGGTTAGTCTAATTTTTACAAAGGGGTATATATGACACACATAGCTACCGAACATCCCTATTTCGGGGCGTTTATTCTATTTATGTTAACAGCTATTGCTTTCCCTGCAACTCTATTTTTAGCAAGAAAAGTTAGTAGAAAACTTGCTAAACTAGATACAGAGAAGCTTAAGCTTTCAATCTATGAGTGCGGTCCAGAGCCGGATCGTCAACCAAATACAATTTCGGTACAGTTTTACCTGATTGCTCTACTATTTATTCTATTCGATGTAGAGATAGTATTTATGTTTCCGTGGGCATTAGACTTTATACCACTTGGTATGTTTGGTCTTGTTGAGATGATAATGTTTATTGTACTACTAGCAATAGGATTTGTATATGCATGGAAGAAAGGAGCACTAGAATGGCACAGCATCAAGTAAATTATGCATCTACTGGTGGATTACCGGTTGCATTAACAACAGCAGATCACCTAATAAACTGGGGTAGATCTAACTCTTTATGGCCACTAACTTATGGGTTGGCTTGTTGTGCAATTGAGATGATGGCATCGGGTGCTTCTAGATTTGACTTTGATAGAATGGGCGTTATTTTTAGAGCAAGTCCTAGACAAGCAGATGTAATGATATTGGCAGGAACACTTACGAAAAAACATGCAGAATTTACTCGTCGTTTGTATGATCAAATGGCTGAACCAAAGTGGGTTATAAGTATGGGTAGTTGTGCCAACACGGGTGGAATGTTTAATACATATGCAACAGTTCAAGGAGCCGACAGGATTGTGCCAGTTGATATCTATCTTCCTGGTTGTGCACCTCGCCCAGAGTCTTTACAGTATGCACTTATGCTTCTTCAAAAAAAGATTAGAAAAGAGCCAGCGTCTAGAAAACTGAAGCCAAAAAGGTTAGTGTAATGAGACAATATATCGATAAAAAAAATACACAGAAAAAAGCATACTATAATGATAGATTTTACAAAGCTCCACAGGTCCCAAAAGAAGAAGTAGATAGCGATGAAGTTTTTGCCAAGGATGTTGAGTCTTTAAGCAGTAAGTTTAACCTTAAAGAGACATATATCCAAAGAGGTCAACTTGTAGTTTATATAGAGGCAAAAGATATAGTAAAAGTTATGACATTTTTAAGGGATGAGTTGGACTATAACTTTTTAAGTGAACTTAGTGCTATAGACTGGTTGGCAAAAAGTGGAGAGTTTGAGATTTTTTATCAGATGCTCTCAACAAGTAAAAGAAAAAGAATGAGAGTCAAATACTTTATTAAAGAGAAACAAGAGATTCAAAGTGTAATGGGAATCTACAAGAGTGCAGACTGGGCTGAGCGTGAAATGTATGATATGTTTGGTGTAAAGATTACAGGACACCACTATATGAAAAGAATTCTTATGCCAGATGATTGGCATGATCATCCCCTAAGAAAAACATATCCACTGCATGGCGACGAAGAGGCACAATGGTATGAAATAGATAAAATTTTTGGAAAAGAGTATAGAGATATAATTGGACCAGAAGAGAGAGATAGTGCAAAAATTGTAGAGAAAGATACTCATAACTTTGCAAGAATTAAGCATGAAGTTCCATTTGGAGCAGAGTATAGTGAAGAGCCAGTAGATACCGATTATCAAGAGGAAGATGGCATTTTAATTGTAAGAAAACTATCTAAAAAAGATGTAAAAATACTAAAAGAGAGACCATGATATGCAAAAAGTAAATAGACTTAAACCATTTTTTGAAAACTTAGTATTTGAGAGAGAAGATAACAATATGATTATCAACTTTGGTCCTCAGCACCCAAGTTCACACGGGCAACTTCGTCTTATCTTGGAACTTGATGGCGAACTTGTAACAAGGGCTATTCCAGATGTTGGATATCTGCATCGTGGCATGGAAAAGATGGCAGAAAATATGATATACAATGAGTTTCTACCGACAACAGATCGTATGGATTATATAGCATCAACTTCAAATAACTATGGCTTTGCTTTAGCAGTAGAAAAACTAATTGGTTTAGAGGTTCCAAGACGAGCACAAATAATCAGAATGATGTTGCTAGAGCTTTCAAGATTGACATCTCACCTGTTTTGGATAGCAACACATGCGCTAGATGTTGGTGCTATGACAGTTTTTCTTTATGCTTTTAGAGAGCGTGAATATGCGATGGATCTTTTTGAAGAGTATTGTGGAGCTAGATTAACTCATAGTGCTGTTAGGATTGGTGGAGTTCCTTTAGACTTACCACAAAAATGGCTAATTCACTTGATGAAATTTATCAATGATATGCCCGAAGCTATCGAAACTTATGAGGGCTTACTAGACCAAAACCGTATTTGGAAGATGAGACTTGAAGAGGTTGGTGTTATAACTCCTGAAATGGCACAAAGTTGGGGTTGTAGTGGACCAATGCTAAGAGGAAGTGGTATAGCATGGGATATCAGAAAAGAGGAGCCATATGAGCTTTATGATGAAGTAGAGTTTGATGTTCCTGTAAGTGATAGATGTGATAGCTATGGAAGATATAAGATTCATATGCAAGAGATGCGAGAGTCCTTAAAAATACTAAAGCAACTTATACCAATGTATAAAGAGACTTCACCTGAGCTTATGGCACATGCCCCAAAGTATATATCAGCTCCAAAAGAGCAGATAATGACTCAAAACTACTCTTTAATGCAACACTTTGTATTGGTAACACAAGGCATGAGACCTCCTGTTGGAGAAGTTTATGTGGCAACGGAATCACCAAAGGGAGAGCTTGGATTTTATATTAACTCTCAAGGTGACCCATATCCATATAGACTAAAATTAAGAGCCCCAAGTTTTTGGCATACAAGTATACTTCAAGAGCTACTACCAGGTCAGTATTTAGCTGATGTTGTTACTATTATTGGTAATGCCAATATAGTATTTGGCGAAATAGACAGATAGGAGAGATGGAATGAAAAATATATTTTTCTCTTCTCGTGGAGAAAGCTTTCTTAAAGAGAGTGAGGGGAATTTTTTAAGAATTCACTTCTTGAAAAAGGAGACAATAAAATGAAAAGATATGACTTAAGACATTTAAAAGATAAATTTTATGACAGAATGCTAGAACTTATTGAGTCTAGTGATACTGATGAAGTATCTATATTTATGTTTGAAATAGGTGATTTTACTCCTATTCAAAAAAGTGCAGATATTATTAGGGGTGCAGGACATACACTTATGAACTCACTAAAATTCAATGAAGCAGACTGGACAATAGTTGTAAAAAAAGGAGTTCATTAATGGCACATGATTTAGTAATTATTATTGGTTCAATGCTTTCATATGATGATAAAGAGTTATTACAAAAAATAAAAAATTCTAAAATTGCTTTAATTAGTGTTATGGAAGATCCTGAATTAATGGATAAAGTAAGTCTCTTTTGCCAATATGAAGCAGGAAGTGAAGAGGGCGTTGTAGCTATTCTTACAAAAGAGCTTTTAAAAGATAAAGATTTACCTAAAGATATAAAAGAGTACTTTGATGAATTGGATGAAGGGTACATAAGTGCAGAGACCAATGTAGGAGAGGAAGAGGTTGAAGAGTTATGTGGTATGATTCAAAAATCTTCAAGCCCTTTGATCATTTTTGGCAAAGATATATTTTTAAATCCGAGGATTGAAAATATTTCTAAATTTCTAAATTTGATTAAAAAATATACCAATATAGATGTAAAATATTTAGGAAACTTAGCAATACAGAGTCTAGATATAGAGGATGTTGAGGAGCTAAAGAGTTTTGATGGAACGGTTGTTTTTGAGTATAAATCAGATATAGACAATGAATTATTAATAGGTTCAGCACAGTTTGCAGTAGCAGCAAAACTTCAAGATGGACAACCAATAGTAGTTAAAAATCAAAATAGAGTGTTTAGACTTAACAACAAGCTAAAAGGAACTATCGCTTTAATGCCTAGTAATATTGATGAAAATTCGTATAGGTTTGAAGTAGCTAAAATCACAAAGAGAGAAGTTCAATGAAATATATAGAAGTTTTCACTTCGTGCTTCAGTCGCGAGGAATTTTTACTGGACTTGTGTGGTAAAAAGGGGGCAGTAATATGATTAAAGTGACGATCGATGGCGTTGAATGCAAGGCAGAAGAGGGAGAGTTTGTACTAAATATAGCAAGAGCAAATGATATTTTTATTCCAGCACTTTGTTATATTTCAAATTGTTCGCCTACTTTGGCATGTAGATTGTGTCTGGTGGAAGTTGATGGTAAAAGGGCATATTCATGTAATGCTAAAGCAAAAGATGGCATGAGTATTATTACTAAAAACGATGAGATAGAAAAAGAGAGACGAGCAATCATGGAGGTTTATGATGTAAACCATCCATTAGAGTGTGGTGTTTGTGATCAAAG
>CAMZLH010000008.1 GCA_947311565.1 uncultured Nitratifractor sp. | reverse complement strand
AGACCTTCTCCTTGTAAAATATTACTAAATTATAGCATTAAAAATTAAATAAAAGAAGTTTGGTTTTTAGTTGCTGGTTTTTGGTTGTAAGTTTAGGCTTACTCTTGTATTAGTGATTGGTGATTAGTTTTATTTGGTGCGACAAGCCGCACCAAATAGACAAAAATAATAAATCAACTAATAACAAAAAGTTTTTAACTTTTTAAAAAACAACCTTTAAGTAAAATTATAGTAATATAGGTTACAGTAATTTATATTACCAAAGGATATTTATGGAGTTTTTTAATCGGGGAGATGAGCTAAAGAGGCTAAAAGAGATAGAGGCACTATCTAAGGATTCTGCTCAGATGAGTGTGATAGTAGGAAGAAGAAGGATAGGTAAAACTACTCTTTTGAAAAAGGCTTACAGTGGGGCTATCTACTTTTTTGTATCTAAAAAGAGTGAGACTCTGCTTTGTGAAGAGTTTTTGGATATTGTAAAAAAGAGACTTGATATCAAGATTATTGGTGAAGTTAAAAGATTTAGCCAACTTTTTGAGTATATTTTGGATTACTCTACCAGGCATCACTTTACACTAATTATCGATGAGTTTCAAGAGTTTGGGCATATTAACAGCTCTATATACTCAGATATGCAAAACCTTTGGGATAGCTACAAAGATAAAAGCCATCTTAACCTTGTGCTTAGTGGTTCTATCTATTCGATGATGAAAAAGATATTTGAAAGCTCAAAAGAGCCACTCTTTGGCAGAGCAAACCATAAGATAGAGTTAAAGCCATTTACTACTGCAACACTAAAAGAGATTTTTAAAAGCTACTATCCAAACTATACAAATGATGATTTGCTTAGGTTTTATATGCTTACAGGCGGTGTGGCAAAGTATGTAGAGATCTTTGTTGATAACAGAGCTTTTGATGTGGCAAAACAGCTTAATTTGATATTTGGAGAGTATTCGCTCTTTATTGATGAGGGTAAAAACCTGCTTATAGAGGAGTTTGGTAAAGAATACACGACTTATTTTTCTATACTATCTTTGATAGCATCATCAAAAACTTCAAGAGCTGAGATAGAGTCGATACTTGAGAAAAACATAGGAGGTTATCTTGATAGACTCGAAAATGAGTATAGAGTCATAAAAAAGATAAAGCCAATCTTTGCAAAAGAGGGGAGCCGAAGTGTGAAGTATCAGATAGTTGATAATTTCTTTAACTTTTGGTTTAGATTTATCTACAAATACAAAAGTGCAGTAGAGCTTGAAAACTATGATTATCTAAAAGAGATTTTTATAAGAGATTATGAGACATTTAGTGGTTATTTTTTGGAGAAGTATTTTCAAGAGAAGCTAAAACTATCAAAAGAGTTCTCGCAAATTGGCAACTATTGGGAGAGAGGCAACCAAAACGAGATAGATATAGTAGCCATAAATGAGCTTAAAAAAAGAGCCCTCATAGCCGAAGTAAAAAGAAACCCAAAAAAGATAGAGTTAAATAAACTAAAACAAAAATCAATAAAACTACTACAAAAACTAAAGGGCTACAAGATAGAGTATAGAGGCTATTCGCTTGAGGATATGTAAGTTTGCATTTGTTAGATATAGCCTTTAACCTAACCCCAAATAAGGCTAAAGCCTTATATCCAATAAAGTTTTTAACTTTTAACTTTTCATTGTTGATTATTGTATGGCTACTTTATTTTACCTTCAAATACCTTTTCGTTAAATCCATCTGTAACTACGATTTTATATCCACTCTTAAGCATATTGGTTTTGATTGCAAATGCTGTGTAGCTGTTGTCTTTGTTTTTATCTTCTAGTACAACTTTTCCTTTGGTATCATATACTTTTAGTGTTACTGGCAATCCCCAAGTGTTGCTATCTATTAAGATATACTCTTTGTTTTTGTTTAACTCTATATCTTTTGTTACTGTTGTAACTTCTGAAGATTTTCGGCTTACGCCTGATACTTGCTTCTCTTGGGCTTTTTTTAGAGGGCTTAATATTGAGTTTAGCGACATTTTTGGTGGTTCGCTATCTTTGCCTGGCATTACCTTACAAACCTTAATGTGTTTGTTTAAACTCTTTTTGTAGTCTTCTCCAACAATCTTTACACTACCTTTGCCATCTTTAAAGCAGATAATATCACCACTTTTTAGAGTAAACTTATCACCCTTTTTAAACTCTTGCAATTTTCCATTTATCTCTACTTTTACATCTGCTTTTTTAACCTCTGCATCAAAACCAAAAACAAGTGTGCTTAGTGCGATAGATAGAGTTAGTAGTTTTTTCATCTCTTTACCTCCTTTGGTTATTAAATTATACATATTTTAGTATTAAAGTTTAATATCCATTTTAAAAAAGTTTGCTATAATATTGGTATGAAGAGCTTAAGTAGAGATAGTATTTTAGAGTATCTTAAAACTGTTAAAGAAGAGTTTGCAAATAGGGGTATTGAGAAGTTAGCAGTATTTGGTAGTTTTGCAAATAGTAGCGATGGTGTTTATAGCGATATAGATATTGCTATAAAAAAGAGTAGTGATTTTATAGAGAACTATACTCCTTATGATTATTTTGAACTGCTTAATGATATAAAGGCAAATATCAGAAAGTTTTTAAAAAGAGATGTAGATATTTTTGATTTAGATAGCAATTCTCCTTTTTTAAATGATATAAAAGATGAGTTGATATATGTATAGTAAAAAAGTGATAAATAGAGTTAAGCTAATAAAAGATAAAATTTTGTATATTCAAAATATAATCAAAGAGAAGGGGTCTGTTGAGGCTGCTTTAGAAGATAGCCAAACTACACAACCTGCTATTTTGATGCATTTGGTATCTATTGCTGAACAGTTTGATAAATTAATGCACTCTGGCGAATTGGAGATATTATCTAACTTTGAAAAAGAGGATATTAAGGGTAGTTATGAGTTAAGAAACTTTATAGCACACGATTATGAAGGCGTTGATTTAGTAATTGTAGAGGCTGTTATAAAACAGAGATTACCTATTATTTTGCAATCAACCAATAAAGTTTTAAGTCTTTATATAGATTAAATGAAAAGAAATATAGCTACTTCTTATCATTTTTTCTTTTTATCTTATTGATAATTTTGGGTGTATAATCTTTTATAAAATCTATTGCTTCTACTGCTTCAAATAAAATTAGTGGCACAAACCAATTAAACCATAAGTTGTAGTTGATTAAGAGATATATTGATATTGCTATAAGTATGGCTGTATTTATTATTAGGGTTACAATAAAGTTTACGCTTGATTTTTTTATTTTAAACAGCGATAAAATAGAGCTAACCAATATAGATGTAAAGAAGAATGTTGCAAAAATTAGAGTTGCACTTATTGGCAGAGATAGTCTGTTGGTTTGCCCATTTAGGTTTAGTAAGGTTAGCAGAGCATTTGCGTTTATCTCTACACCTGTCATAGTATCGGCACTTAAAACATTTAGAACTTCAAAGCTATCATCATTGTTTTGGTGTGTGCCTCCTACCATTATGATACTGTTTTTGTAATCCTCTTCATCTATCTCAAAGAGATTGCAGTTTGCTGATAGTTTTGTTAGGGTTTTCCAGTAGCTTTGTGTTGTGGTGCATTGCCCCTCTGATAGGCTTGATTTGTAGCTTTTCAAGCGAATTCTGTTTGCTATAATATCATTTGGCTTTAGGGTGCTGTTTATCTCGGCTATTGTAGGGATTTTGTTTTTGTTTAGCATAAAATAGAGCAATACATTAACATTTGGGTATATTGTGGTTGAGCCATTTATCTCTTTTATGGTTTGATAGGTTGGGTATCTTCTGATAGAGTTGTCGCTACTTTTTAAAAGCCCTACAGATGCGAAGATAATCTTTTTTTGTTTTATTAACTCTTGAATTTTGCTATCTTTAGAGTTTTGAACAAAGTTGTATTTGCTGGTTTTTGGCAAGATAATTGTGTAGTTTCTATCTGCTTTTAGGGTGTTTAAAAACTCTATATCCTCTTTTGAAAGCTCTTTGCCATAAGGCATTGTGGTAAAGACTATATCGTAATCTAAAAATAGTGCTTTTGGTTGGTTTTGTGGCTCTATCTCTGATGTTAGCTCATCTACACTTTTAATAATTTGAGCTAATTTGTCTCTTGGTAGAGTGTAGCCGTAGTTTGAGGTGTTGTCTTCGTCGTATAGTTTATTGGCTTTCATAAAGTTGTCATCTATTGCTAAAATAAAAATATTTGGGGCTTTTGCTTTTGCCTCTTTTTTCTCTATTATAAACTTGTCTATTGCATCGTAAGCTATATCTTCTATATTTGCTCTAACTATCTCTATATTGTAAAATGCATAGGCAATTATAAATATAACTGTTACAATTATAGAGTTTATAAATGCTGATTTAATCTGCTTTTTCATTGATACTCTCTACATATATTGATTGCGATGGGAATGCAAATGATGTGTCGTGGCTGTTTACGATTTTCATTATTTTTATATTTACATCTTCTACAATTTGCAAATACTCTCTAAAGTCTGCTGTTTTGGCATAAGTGTAGATTAAAATATCTAAAGAGCTGTCGTTAAACTTGGTAAATTGCACCAGTTGGTGTTGGTCGTTATCTATTTTTGGATACTCTTTAAACATATCTCTTATATCTTGCAAAACATCTTCTAAAACTTCTGGAGTTGTTGAATAGACTAACCCTATTGTCATTTTAACTCTTCTAATGCCTCTGCGAGAGTAGTTTTCTATAGGAGAGTTTGCAACAATTGAGTTTGGTAAAATGGTTATAGATTTGTCAAAAGTTCTAATTCTTGTTGTTCTCATACCTATATCTTCTACTGTTCCTTCTGCTCCTGCTACTTTTACCCACTCTCCTGCTTTTATAGACTCATCAATAAGTAGGGCAATAGAGCCAAAAAGGTTTGAAGCAGTATCTTTTGCCGCCAAAGCAAAAGCTAATCCACCAAGACCTATCGAGGCTAAAAAAGCAGTAATATCAACACCTAGTATATGTAGTATATTTAAAAGCCCTGCAATAAATACAAAAATTCTAACAAGCCTAACAATAAACCTGCTTAAATCTTCTGAGAGCATATTCTCTTTTTTGCTTAAGTTAAAAAGCAGCTCTTGTATGGTTGGAATAATTGCATAAAGAATCCAATAGAGTGTAATTGTGATTAAAATATTTATTATAGTCTTAGTTAAGGCACTATCTAAAAATGAGAGTTTAAAAAATAGATTTAAACCAATTACAATAAAGAGAAACTCAACTGGTTTATATATCTCTTGGATAATTAAGTCATCATATCTACTCTTGGTTTGCTTTGCAAAGTTTAAGAGGCTCTTTACGGTATATTTTGTAAAAAGCCGTCTAAGTAGAAGAAAAAAGAGAAAAACAAGCAGTGCAACAACTAAATTTGCAACAGGTATCCCAAAAATAGCATAAGCAAAAATCTCTCCGTACTTACCAGAGTATAGTTTGTCTATATTGTTCTGAATTGTAGAGAATATCTCAAAATCTATATTGTGTAAAATATTATTACTCTTTTGCTTTATAGATAATAGTAAATCTATTGTTGTGTTTGTTTCGTTCATTTTTGCTTCTTATATTTTAGATATTAAATTCATAATATGCAATAGTGTTCACTAAACTAGCATTTCTATTTTGTAGAGAGTCTAAACTTAAACACAAATACTACTTTTGCAAAGCCTATTGTATAATCTAATTAAAATTTTACCATAAAAAAGGTAATTATTAGGTTCCTTCTAAAAAACTGTGGGTAACCCAAAAAGAGCTATAACAAAAATTTAAAATAAACCGAAAGCATTCCTATGAAAAAAGAACTTTTCCAAATGGTATTAAATATAGTAGACCCATGGTTCATCAGTGATTTAAAATTTGATGTTGAATCTAAAAGATTAGATATCTATATAGACTTTAAAAAAGGGAGTACCTTTAGTTTTTTTGATAAAAAAGAATCCAAAGAATTTGTAGGTCTCAAGGCATATGACACACATAATAAAACTTGGAAACATTTAAACTTCTTCGAGTATGAGTGCTATTTACATGCAAAATTTAGGGTCTGGTGATGAATCTAACCCTATCCGCCAATTTAACTATATCCTAAACTTGGTATCATGTGATGAATCTACTCTTATCTAACAATCCACTTTGTACTGTAATCTAAAAGATACTTACAATAACTGCTCTTAGCAAATTATTACCTCTTTAATTTAAAATATTATGTGGTTGTAGTAGTTAATTTACAACCTCTTCTAATCTAGTTAGTGCATTTTGTAGTATCTCTTTTGATGTTCCTATGTTTAGGCGCATAAAGCCGTTTGCGTTTTTTCCGAAGCTTACTCCACTATTTAGTGCTAGTTTTGCTTTGTTTATAAATAGGTTTTCTAAATCTTTTTGTTCTAGGTTTAGCTCTTTACAATCTAGCCATAGTAGAAAGGTTGCTTCGCTATTTATTGGTTTTATTTGTGGTATATTTGCTTTTAAAAACTCTACAACAAATTGTCTATTCTCTAGCAGATACTCTTTTAGTTCATCGACCCAGTAGGCACACTCTTTGTAGGCTGTTATTTGTGACTCTATTGCAAAAACATTACCCTCGTTTAAGCCACACTTTAACTGCTCTTGTTCATATTTATCTCTTAATGTGTCGTTTAAAATAACAGCGTAAGAGCCGTTTAGTCCTGCTATATTGAATGTTTTAGATGGTGAGTGCAGATATATTGTAATATCTTTAGCACCATCTATAAGTGGCAATGGGTAGTGTTTTTCAAATGTTATATCAGAGTGAATCTCGTCGCTTACAATTATTACACTCTCTTTTTTGCATATATCAACTAACTCTTTAAGCTCATCTTTGATCCATACTCTTGTAGATGGGTTGTGTGGAGAGCATAGCAAAAAGATCTTTGCCTCTTTTGCTTTTTTTCTAAAGTCTTCAAAATCTATTCTATATTTTCCATCTTTATAGATTAGTTTATTGTCTAAAACCTCTCTGTTGTTTCTTTCTACTGAGCCAAAAAATGGTGGGTATATAGGTGTTTGTATAATAATTTTATCGCCCTCTTTACTAAAGGCTTTTAGAGCAATGTTTATTGATGTAACAACACCAAATGCTGGAACAATATTTTTGTTATCTATTTTAAAATTAAATCTTTTATCTAACCAACTTGCAATTGAGTCGTAATAGCTATCTGGAAATTTAGTATAGCCATATGCTGGGTGTTTTGCTCTATTTACAATTGTTTGCTCAATCTCTTTTGCAACTGCAAAATCCATATCGGCTACCCATAGGGCCAAAAGGTCTTCTCTTCCAAAACGCTCTTTTAAGAGTTCAAATTTTTCACTGTGTGTGCCTGTTCTGTTAACTGTTTTCATATTTTAATTCCTTTACTCTTTTTCTTTTGTATTATATTTTCATTATACTATTTTCATTATACTATTTTAATTTTATTTTGGATTGTTTAGGTATAATTCTAGCAAATTTTTATATATAGTCTTTAAATAGTGATAGTTAATAAACTATCTTTTATAAGCTATTTAAAAAATATAAATTGAGATGTTGTGAATGTTTAGGTTGTTTAGAGGGTTCAATAATTATATTAGCTTTAAGCATTATACTTTTAGCTTTCAGCTTAAAACAAAAAAGGATTTTAATGAAATTGGTAGTATTTGATTTTGACTCTACACTTATGGATGGGGAGACTATTGATTTTTTAGCTTGCGAACTTGGGTTTGAAGATGAAGTAGCTAAAATAACAACTAGAGCTATGGCTGGTGAGCTCGATTTTTTTGACTCTTTAGTGCAGAGAGTTGCACTTTTAAAAGGTCTTAGCGAGGCAAAAGTTAATGAAATTTGTGTAAATTTGCCCTTAATTAATGGGGCTAAAGAGACCATTAGTGGATTAAAAGAGATGGGCTTTAGAGTTATCTGTTTTAGTGGTGGGTTTAGAAATGCTACCGAGCCAATATGTAGAGAGCTTGGCATTGACGCTGATTTTTCTAACTATCTGCATGCAAAAGATGGCGTATTAACTGGGCTTGTTGGTGGAGAGATGATGTTTAGTGACTCTAAAGGAAAAATGCTTCTGCGAATGCAAGAGCTAGTAGGTAGTAGTTATGATAATACTATTGTAGTTGGCGATGGGGCAAATGATTTAAGCATGTTTTCTTACGCAAAAACTAAGGTTGCATTTTGTGCAAAGCCAATTTTAAGAGAGGCAGCAACACACTGTATAGATAACAAAGATTTAACAGAGGTCTTAGATATTGCAAAAAGATTATAAAGGGTGCAAGCTTTTAGAGCTTATAAAGCAGACCTTAAAGTATAAAAAAGAGCTTATCTATGGTAACATCTATGCGATATTAGCTACTATTACTACTGTTGTTACGCCTCTTTTTATACCAATGCTTATAGATGAGTTGCTTATTGGCAAGAGTGCAAAATTAACAAAATATGTTAGTGAGTATATAGTACCAATGAGCCTAATAGGATATGTTGTTTTCTTTTTATTTTTGATTATTCTGCTTAGATTTTTAAGTGCTTTTTTTGCAATTTTACAGACAAAACAACTGCTTATAGTTGCTAAGGGTATATCGTATAGACTTAGAGTTACTGTTATAGAGCACTTAAAAAAAGTACAATTAAAAGAGTATGAGAGATTTTTACCTGGTGCTATTACATCTAAACTAGTTACTGATATAAATACTATAGACGAGTTTATTGCAACAGTTGCTGGAAAGATTGTAGTCTCTAGTTTAATACTTATTTTTACATCTATAATACTACTTTTTATAAATTGGCAGTTGGCTCTATTTATAATTTTAACAAATCCATTAGTAATATTTTTAACTGCTAAACTATCTAAAAATATAGGTAAGTTAAAGAGACATGAGAATAAGTCTGTAGAGGATTTTCAATCTACTCTTAGTGATACTTTAGAGCTATTTAATCAAATTAAAGCAGTAAATAAAGAGGAGTACTTTTTTAATATTGCAAAACTTAAAGCAAATAACTTAAGAGAGAAGTCAATAGAGTTTAATTATAAAAGTATATCTTACGCTAAAATATCATATTTTACTTTTCTTAGTGGATATGAACTTTTTCGAAGTGCTTCTATACTTGCAGTTGCTTATAGTGATCTATCTATTGGATTTATGCTGGCTATTTTTGGCTACTTATGGATTATGTCAACACCAACTTTTGATATTATAAATTTTCAATACTCACTTGCAAGTGCAAGGTCGGCTTGTAAAAGAGTTAGTGAAGTTTTTGAATTAGATACTGAGCGTGATTTAAAAGATAGTATAGATCCATTTACAGATGATATCGATATTAAGTTAGAGAATATGAATTTTGCATATGAAGATAATAGATATATACTAAATAACATCTCTATGGAGATTAAAGGTAGTTCTAAAGTTGCTCTTGTTGGACCAAGCGGAAGTGGTAAAACAACTATAGGCAATATTTTAGCAGGCTTCTATGAGCCAAACAGTGGAGAGCTACAATATAATGGTGCAAGCTATAAAAGTATAAAACCTGCAACAATTCGTCAAAATGTTTACCTAATCTTGCAACATCCTAAACTATTTAATGATACAATGCGTTTTAATTTAACACTTGGTCGAAATATTAGTGAAGATAAGATAAAAAATGCACTAAAGATAGCACAATTAAGTGATGTAGTAGAGAACCTAACTGATGGCTTAAATACAGTAGTTGGAAGAGATGGGGTTAAGTTAAGTGGGGGTCAAAGACAGAGAGTTGCAATAGCAAGAATGGTCTTAGAAGATCCAAAAGTGGTGATCTTTGATGAGTCAACATCGGCTTTAGATATACATACAGAGACAAAACTATTTAAAGAGTTACATATCTTTTTAGAGAGTAAAATTGTAGTTACAATAGCACATAGACTTAGCACAATTGAAAAGGCTGAGTATATATTTGTCTTAGAAAATGGAAAGCTAGTCGAGAGTGGAACACCAGAAGATTTAATGAAAAAGAGTAGTGGATACTTTGCAAGTATGGTTTGATGTCGTACCATACAAAGGAAAAAAATGGATATTTTTCAATCTGTTATTATTGGTGTAATAGAGGGATTTACTGAGTTTTTACCTATATCTTCAACTGGGCATATGATTGTCGCAGCTAAGTTTTTAGGCTTACCTCAGAGTGTTGCTATAAAGGCTTATGAAGTTATTATTCAATTTGCTGCAATTTTAGCAGTAATGGTATTATATAGAGATAAATTGACTCTTAAACATAAAACTCTTTGGAGTAAGGTTTTAGTAGCTTTTATTCCACTTTTAATAGTTGGATATATATTAAAAGATTTTGTAAAGAGTCTATTTGATCCAAATTTTGTTGCAGTAATGTTTATTATTGGTGGTGTAGCTTTTTTGATAATCGAATATTTTTATGATGAAAAGAGAGTTAGAGTAAGAAGTGTAGAGGAGTTTAGCTATAAAGATGCCTTTATAACGGGTCTATTTCAGCTACTCTCTTTAATTCCTGGAACAAGTAGAGCTGGTTCTACAATTTCAGGAGATTTAATTATTAGAATTAGTAGAAAAGCAGCAGCAGAGTTTTCGTTTCTTTTGGCTATTCCTGTAATGGGTGCTGTAACAGCATATGATCTTCTTAAACACTATAGAGATCTTATGCAAGGTGACTTAACTGCATATGGCGTTGGATTTATAGTTGCATTTGTAGTAGCATATATTACAATTAAGCTATTTCTGAGTTTTATTTCTAAATTTAGTTTTGTACCATTTGGAATTTACAGAATTATATTTGGTGCATTTTTGTTGTATATTTATAGTTAATTAATAGTTGCTAAATGCTTTATGTATTTAGATTTAAGCTTAAATAAGGATAGTTATGAATTTTAGTGAGTTTAACCTACACCGAGATATTGCAAAAGGTGTAAAAATTGCAGGTTTTAAAGAGCCTAGCCCAATACAAGAAGAGGCTATACCTCTAGTTTTAGATGGCATAGACTTGGTAGCTCAAGCACATACTGGTACTGGTAAAACAGCAGCTTTTGGTTTACCAATTTTAGAAAAAATTGCAAGTGGTGAGATAGAGAGGGCTTTAGTAATTACCCCAACAAGAGAGTTAGCTAGCCAAGTTAGTGATGAACTATACCACTTAGGTCGTTTTGCGGGTATTAGAACATTAGCAATATATGGTGGTGTTGGATATGGGAGACAGATAGCATTAGTACACAAAGGTGTTCAAGTTGTTGTTGCAACTCCTGGTAGGTTAAGAGACCTATATCAAAAGGGTAAGATTGATGTGTTTAATCCAGAAATAGTTGTATTAGACGAGGCAGATGAGATGCTAGATATGGGATTTTTAGAGGTAGTTAAAGAGATATTTGACTACATTCCTCAAAATCGCCAAACACTACTTTTCTCTGCGACTATGCCTGAGCCAATTAAAGACTTAGCAGAGTCTATTTTGTATAATCCAGAGTATATATCGGTAGTAAAAGATGAAGATAGCACTACAAATAATAAGATTGAGCAAGCATATTATGTAATAGATGAGTCTCAAAGAGATGAAGCAGTAGTAAAATTATTAGAGCAAGAAAATTATAATAAAGCTTTAATTTTTTGTAGAATGAAACGCGAAGTAGATAGAGTTACAGAACACTTAAAAGCTTTAGGCTTTAATGCCGAGGGTTTACATGGCGATATAGAGCAGATGCAACGAGATGAGATAGTTAGATCTTACAGACGTGGTAGATTAGATATCTTAGTAGCTACAGACGTAGCTGCAAGAGGGCTTGATATTAAAGATGTAACACATGTATTTAATTATCATATACCATTTGATCCACAAAGTTATGTTCATCGAATTGGTAGAACTGGTCGTGCTGGCAAAGATGGAAGAGCAATAACACTTGTAACAACAGATGAGTTTAGAGAGTTAAAGCGTATTCAAAAAGAGGTTGGTGCCTCTATGGAGTTAGCTGTTATTAAACTAGAGAATAACTCATTATCTGAAGATGATATTTTAGAGTTTAAACATAAAGTTATGAGTTTCAAAGTCTCTTCTGATATAGATATGGTTTTAGAAAAGTTTAAAGATGAAGATTGTAAAGAGCTACTATCTAAACTACTCTCTTATATAGTTAGTAAAGAGGAGATTAGCTCAGATAACCTTCTTGGATATGATAGTAGTGATGTAGATGATCTATATCAAAAATATTTAGAAAATGAGAGAGCATCTAAAAGAAAAAAAAGTAAAAAGAGATAGTTGGTAATGGCAAAAAAATATATAGACGTAATGGATGTAACTTTTAGTGATTCATTTGAGTCTATATATAGAGAAGTTGTCCCTTTTAACTTTTATCTACCTGCTGTTGAGTTTGCCTCTAGCATTGGTATTGAAAACTTTGAGTTTATAGGTGCAAATAGATTCTTATCTTATAATGACTCTTTTGAGTCACCCTTTACTGTTATGCAGAAATTTCGTATGGTAGCAGGTCCAGAAGCTAATTTACAAATATCTTCACACGCTACAAATCTATTCTCCAATAGAGCATACAGTTATAGTATATTAAAGCTATTTGCTAAAGTAGCTGCTAAGTATGAGACAACAACTATAGCCAATTATGACCCTATTAATGATATTAGAAGCTTATCATCTGCATCTAATATAGCTAAAAATAGTAATTTAATGAATGAAATTACTATTACTATTATGAATATAGATAGAAAAGATTGTAGTCAAATGTATATAAAATTGATCAAAGAGATACTTGATATGGGTATAGAATTTGACTCTATAGCATTTAAGGACCCAACAGGTACATCGATTCCAGCAGATATATATAAGATTATTAGAGCTACTAAAGAGATGCTAGGTGAAGATATATATCTAAGGTTCTCCACAACTACAAAAGTAAATTTAGGTGTTGTTGGTTATCTATCTGCAATAGAAGCAGGTGTTGATTGTATTGATCTATCTATATCACCATTTAATATTGGGGGTAGTCAGCCTGATATGTTAAGTCTGATTCAAGCAACCAAAGGTACTAATTTTTCGATAGCTAATTTGGATTTAAAATCTATTTTAGAGTATAAAAAATTACTACAAGATCTATTAAATAGATATAACTCTAACTACAAGTTCGACTTAAGTTCTGGTCATGTATGTGCTCCTTCAGATATAAATATTGCAGGTGTAGAGTTAGATATAATATTAGATGTTATGGAGAGGGGTGGTTTTGCTACACCAATGAGACCAATTAGTACATACTATTTAGAGCAATCTATATTAAATAGTAAATTTGGTAGATATAAAAAACTAACTAAGGGGTATGCAGAACTTATACTAGGGTACTTTGGGCAAACATTAAGTGTTCCAGACCCTCTATTAGTTGAAATTGCTAGAGATCTTTTAAAAATTGAGCCAACTGTTAAAGAGCCAATAAAATTAGCAAGCTTAGATTTTAAAAATGAGTTAGAGTATTATAGTAAGCTTTTAGAAGATGATAATATAGAAACAAGTGATGAAAATATTTTATTATCAGCAATTAACCGAATATAGCAGTAATTAGAATACTACTTAGTACTATTGATTATTGAGATATCTTTCCTTTATGTTACGATTTTACAACTTTTGCTTAAAATTTATTTAATCTTATATACTCATATTAACCATTGCGTATAATTATATACGTCTATATCTAAAATTAGAGGTAGCTACTAATTATAAAGTTTATTTTGAGGAAAAAAAAGGTACTATTTTAATGATACATAATCTATCTAACAATATACCATTATGGTAATTTGTTATTTAAACCTTGTTTATGCAATAGAGTTGCCAAAATTAGTGACTATGCTTGCATTGTTTGTGTTTATAAATAATTTAAGGTTAATCTATGATTAGATATAACTGACATGGTATAATGAACACTGCTAGTTTGGTGATTTTTATTGAATAATCTAGGTTTAAAGTTATGTAGAAGTTGTTACTATTATCTATAAAAATAAAAGAGGATAAAATGAGTAGAATTAACCCACAAGATCTAGAAAAACATGGTATTAAAGATGCTATAAAAGTTATTCATAACCCAGACTATAGCAAGATTGCTGAGGATGAGAAATTAAAAGGTGAGTGTGAGTTTACAGATAACAACACTGCAGCTGTTGATACAGGTATCTTTACAGGTCGTAGCCCAAAAGATAAATACTTTGTAGATCAAGAGCCTTCAAATAATCATATAGCTTGGGGTGATATTAATCAGCCAATCTCTAAAGATAACTTTAAAAAGCTGTATGATTTGGCAAAAGAGCAACTTAGTGGCAAAGAGCTTTATATTGTAGATGTATATGCTGGTGCTAGTAAGAGTAGTAGAAGAGCTGTAAGATTTATTACAGAAGTTGCTTGGCAAGCTCACTTTGTTGAGAATATGTTTATTTTACCTACAGATGAAGAGCTAGAGAGTTTTGAGCCAGATTTTGTTGTATATAACGCTTGTAAAACTACTAATCCAGACTACAAAGAGATGGGACTAAATTCTGAAGTTTTTGTTGCATTTAATGTAGAAGATAATATTGCAGTAATTGGTGGAACATGGTATGGTGGAGAGATGAAAAAAGGTATCTTTACTATGATGAACTACTGGTTGCCACTAGAGGATAAACTATCTATGCACTGCTCTGCAAATGTTGGAGACAAAGGTGATGTATGTCTATTCTTTGGACTTTCAGGAACAGGTAAAACAACACTATCAACTGACCCTAATCGTGCTTTAATTGGAGATGATGAGCATGGCTGGGATAACGATGGTGTATTTAACTTTGAGGGTGGATGCTACGCAAAAGTTATTGACCTTAAAGCAGAGAATGAGCCAGAGATCTATGGAGCAATTAAACCAAATGCTCTTTTAGAAAATGTTGTATTAAATAGCAGTGGTGCAGTGGACTATGCAGATGGTTCTAAGACAGAAAATACAAGAGTTAGTTACCCAATTGATCACATTGAAAACCATAAAGAAGATCTTCAAGCAGGACACCCTAATAATATTATCTTCTTAAGTTACGATGCATTTGGAATTTTACCTCCAGTTAGTAAACTTACAAAAGAGCAAGCTATGTACTACTTTTTAAGTGGATATACTGCAAAAGTTGCAGGAACAGAGAGAGGAATTACAGAGCCAGTAACAGCATTTAGTGCATGTTTTGGAGAGGCTTTCTTGCCACTACACCCAACTAAATATGCAGATCTTCTTGGTAAAAAAATAGATGAGCATGGTGTAAATGTTTACCTTGTAAATACAGGTCTTAATGGGCAAGGAAAGAGAATGAGTATTAAAGATACTAGAGCTTGTATTAACGGAATTTTAAATGGTTCAATTAATAGTGCTCAGTTTGATACTTTACCAATATTTAATCTACAATATCCAAAAGCACTTGATGGAATTGAAGATAACTCAATACTAAACCCTCTATCAACTTGGGATAGTGAAGATAGTTTTAATAAAACTGCAAAAGAGCTTGCAGAGAAGTTTGTTACAAACTTTAGTAGATACAACGATAGCGGTAGTGAATTCGACTACTCTGTTGCAGGACCAAAACTATAACTGCAACCTACATAGGCACTTGCCTTTGTAATTTAAATATTTGGAGTTATTATGTCTAGTGGTTGGGGTTGTCAATATTTAACTAAAAATGGGCTAATTATAGATTGGTGTAAAAAGTTAAAACATAAGTGCGAACCTGGGTGTAAAGGGTGTATTATTTATGGTGCATCATTTAGCAACCCTAATTTATTAAATGGGCAAACAGATGAGAGAAAAGTTAAAAAAAGAAGTGATAATCCACTAGAGGGGCGCTAATTACACTGCATATAAGCAATGCCTTCTCTAAGGCTATCATCTACTACAATAGAGCTTTTAAATTTAACTGCTTTAAAGAACTCTTTAAAAATCAATATACCAGCAAATATTAAATCACCTCTACCAACCCCTACAAGTTTTTCTCTAATAGTCTCATCTAAATTTAATAGCATAGCTAACATATCATCTAACTCATTAAGATAAATTGTTGTACCGTTAACTAAGTCGGCATTATAACTACTATAGTCTAAATTGTGTTTAAGTGCAGCTAGAGTTGTAGGTGTACCAGCTGTTGATACCATTATATCTATTTTACTGTTTTTATTAATAGTTTTAATAAACGCTACTACCTCTCTCATTTTATCTTTTAAGTTTCTTTCAATATCTTCTAGAGAGTTAGAAGATTCTGTTATAGTAACAATACCTATTTTAAAGCTTTTAGAGATAATTTTATTATCTATTATATAAGTAAGCTCACTAGATCCACCACCAATATCTAATAGTAGTAAGTTTTTATAATCTATATTTAATATATCTAATCTTTTTTGAGCTGCAAATACTGTTAGTTGTGCCTCTTGCTTACCATCTATAATTTTAAATTCAATATCTGTAGCTTCTTTTATCTCTTCTATTACTTTGCTGCTATTCTTAGCTTGCCTCATAGCTTCAGTAGATACTGCTTCTATTTTAGAGTCGTTAAAATCTATCTCTTTTTTTATCTCTTCTATGGCTTTTATTACTCTACTTGTAGCCTCTTTAGATATATATCCACTATCTACTAACCCTTGCGCAAGTCTAACTATTTTAGAAGAAGATGCAAGCTCTCTTTTAAGTTTGCAATCAACTTTTACTATACCTAACGAGTTAGATCCCAAATCTATACCAATACTATACATTTATCTGCTTTAGATACTTTGCAACGGCATCTTCATTATTGCTATATGGAAGTATAATATCGGCTAACTCTTTTAACTCATCTATCGCATTAGCAACTGCAACTTTTGTTCCTGCTAATTTAAACATACCTATATCGTTGTGGCTATCGCCAAATACTGTTGTGTCATTAGCAGTTACGCCCTCTATCTCTTCTAGATATTTTAGTGCATGAGCTTTATCTCCATTTGGATTTAAAATAGTAGTAAAGTAGCAATCAATATATGGGTCTTGAGCGCTCTTTATCTCTACGCTATCTCCTAACTCTTTTTTTAGGCAATTTTCTAATATTTTAGCATCTTCTTTGGTAGTTAGATATACCATTTTTAGATTACTACTCTTTGCTCTTAATTCTCTATTTTCGAATATACGTCTTCTGTTTTTCATACTCTTAAGAAGCTCTTTTTGATATATATTTAACTCTTTTGGATAGAAAAATTGCTCAGACTCGTTCTCGTAGGCGACAATAAGTGGATAACTATTTAACTCTTTATGAATAGTCTCTAATACTACATCTCCTAACTCTTTATCTATTGCACTCATATGCAAAATTTTTCCATCTGCAGATGCAATAATTGTTCCATCTAACAAGATAAGAGGCTCTTTTAACTCTAAACCTTTAAGTAGCTCTTTTACACCTGTGTAACTTCTTGCAGTTGCAATTGATAACTTATTGCTTGATGCAAAACTATTCCATACATTTTTAGTAAAATCACTAATTGTTAAATCACTTCTTAAAAGTGTAAAGTCTAAATCACTTAAATATAGCATATTTACTCCCTAATATTTTATAAAAAATAATACCCAAAATAATTCCAATAGAGTCAGCAACAACATCTAACAATGAGAAGTATCTGCCATCTATAAAGCTCTGAACAATCTCTATTTGCATTCCAAAAGAGAGTAGTAAAACTGATTTAGCTCTTATGGTTAGACTCTTAAAGCCCATTGATAATAAAATATATAGTGTAAAAAAAGCAATAAAGTGATTAGCTTTATCCCAAATAGAACCTACAATGGGAATATCTTTTGTAGTTGTTGCTAGAAACTCTATTGCAAAGAGAGCTATAAAAAATGTTACTTTAGATATATTTGTTAAACTCATACTACTCCTTTTTGCTCGAATTGTAGCATAAGGGTACCTCTAAAAATGCTTAAAGTAAATAGCTAACCATAAAGTTCCAGAGAGTGTAGATATAACTTGATGGGGAGTTTTAGCTTTTATAAATATATGTTCACCTTTAGTTAAAGTAACTATATGCCCATCTATTTCTAGTTTTGCTTTACCCTCTAAAACTACTACAAACTCATCATCTTCTTGTATATATACTTTTTTCTCAATCTTAGATGAACTAACAATTCTAGATATCTTTATATAGCTATTTTGAAAGAGTGTTGTAAAATCTTCTCCCTCTTTAGGGCTTATAAAATTAAATATATTCATAATCAGTAGCTCATATTTATATTATCTACATCACCCCAGCTCATACTTCTACTTGTGCTACCTCTATGTTTTAGAAGGTGCTCTATATATCTAGCAAACATATCTGTTTCAAGATTAACTTTTGTACCTATTTTATAATCTTTTATTAGAGTCTCTTCAAGTGTGTGTGGTATTATTGTTAACCTAAAGTAGTCTTCGTAAACACTATTTACTGTTAAGGATATACCATCTATTGTAATCGAACCTTTTGGTATTATATATCTTATACTCTCTGTGGGAACTTTTATATAATAATCTACACCTGTATATAGTTTTTCAACTCTTACTACTTCGCCAATGCAATCTATATGTCCTTGAACTATATGTCCTTCGAATCTATCATGCATCTGCATTGCAGGCTCTATATGGACTCTATTTAGAAATTTTGAATCATCTATAATAGAGCGTGTTTCACTAGCAACCTCTACTGTAAAACCACTACTTGATATCTCAATAACTGTTAAACAGACACCATTAACAGCTATGGAGTCCCCTATTTTAGCTATATGTTTAGAAACTATATTAAGTTTTCCATTTAAATAGCTATTAACTACAGCTATTTCTCTAATTAAACCTGTAAACAAAACAAACCTTTATAATCTAAGTTAGATATAATTGCGATATTATAACCAAAATAGGTGAGACAATGAAAAAAAATTACGATGTGATAGTTATTGGTGGGGGACATGCGGCTATAGAGGCAGCAAACTCTGCTGCAAAAATGGGTGCTAAGACTTTAATGTTAACAATTTTAGTAGAACAGATTGGTGCAAGTTCTTGTAATCCAGCAATTGGTGGCTTAGCAAAGGGACATTTAGTCAAAGAGATTGATGCATTAGGTGGACTAATGGGGGAAGTTACAGATATAGCTGGACTTCAGTTTAGAATATTAAATGCATCAAAAGGTCCAGCAGTTCGTGGCAGTAGAGCACAAATAGATATGGATAGGTATCGTATAGTTATTAGGGATGCACTATATAAAGTAGATAATTTAGATATAACTCAAGAGATAGTAGAAGAGCTTATCATTGAAGATAGTATAGTCAAAGGTGTTGTAACGCAACTTAAAAATAGATATTTAGCACCTAAAGTTATTGTAGCTGCTGGTACATTTTTAAATGGTCTTATACATATAGGAGAGGTACAGCAAAGTGCAGGAAGACAAGGAGAGTTTGCATCTATTACCTTAGCACAATACTTAAGAGATCTTGGTTTAAGGATAGGAAGGTTAAAGACTGGAACATGTGCTAGAGTTGCAGGTGAAAGTATAGATTTTAGTAAACTAGAGGTTCAAGGAGGTGATGAGCCGCCAATACCATTCTCATTTAGAACCAATAAAGATAGTTTTAAACCAACTCAACTACCATGTCATGTAGCATATACAAATTATGCTACACACCAAATAATTGAGGGAAATTTTCATAGAGCCCCACTATTTACTGGGCAAATTGATGGTGTAGGTCCAAGGTATTGTCCAAGTATAGAGGATAAAATTGATAGATTTAGCGATAGACCAAGACATCAAATTTTTGTTGAACCACAAACTTTAGAGTCTAATGAGTACTACCTAAATGGTTTAAGTACATCTTTACCAACAGATGTACAAGAGTCAATGATACACTCTATAGAGGGGTTGGAGAATGCTAAAATTATACGATATGGATATGCTATAGAGTATGACTATATAGATCCAACTGAACTTAAACATACTTTAGAGTCTAAAAAGATAAGTGGCTTATACTGGGCAGGACAAGTAAATGGTACTACTGGATATGAAGAGGCCGCTGCACAAGGATTGATGGCAGGTATTAATGCAACACTAAGTTTTTATGATAAGGATCCATTGATTTTAAAAAGAGATGAATCATATATTGGTGTATTAATAGATGATTTAGTAACAAAAGGTACTAAAGAGCCATATAGAATGTTTACAAGCCGTGCTGAGTATAGACTGCTCTTAAGAGAGGATAATGCACACATTAGATTAAGCTCTTATGCTAAAGAGCTAGGTTTAATAGATGATGATTTTGCTAAAAGAGTAGATACTATTAAGAGAGATCTAAAGGAGGCATTAGAGTTTTTAAAAAATAGCTATGTAACACCAACAAAAGAGTTCTCTACTATACTAGAAAATCTTGGAGAGACAAAAATTAATGATAAAACTGCATTAATAGATGTAATAGCAAGAATTAAAGAGCCAACTGTAGATAAACTATTAGTTTTAGCACCAGAATTTAATAACTATAATCAAGAGGTATTAGAGCAGATATTAGTAGAGGCAAAATATTATCGTTATATAGAGAAGCAAAAGAGTCAAATAGATAAAATGCACGATATGCTAAAGATTAAAATACCAGCAGATTTTGATTATACTACTGTACAAGGTTTAAGCAATGAGATTGTGGAAAAACTTCAACATGCAGTGCCACCAAATTTGCAAAGTGCATCTATAATTAGTGGTATTACACCAGCAGCAATAGAGATTTTACATATATATATAAAAATGAGACAAAGGGGTAAGTAGTGATATATCTTTACGCATATACAAATCATAAAGATGGATTAGATAATTTAAGAAGAGTAGCAGCAATATATTTTAAGATGAGAGAAAAAAAAATAGATTGTGAAATATTAGTAAACGAGTATAGAGCTCAACTAATAGCAAAAGATTGGGGTTTACCACTAGCAACTACAATAGAGACAATAAAAGATATCGATGCAGTAGCTACTATTGAAGATACTATTATAATAGACTCATTAGAGAAATTAGAGGGTAAAGTTTTAACATATCCAGATTACTTCAAAAAGGTAATCTATTTAAATAGTTGTTTTGATAATATAGAGTTTAAAGGCGCAGAAGTTATAGATATATATAAAGATGGAGCTATATTTAGAGAGTTAAATATAGATAGAAATAGAGAAGGTACAATCTATATATTCGGTGATAGTGACTATAATAAAATTATATTAAAAAATTTAGAAAATTTTAAGAATAAAGAGTTAGATTTCTATTGGGGTCTATACTTCTTTGTTAAGTATGAAGATGAGATAGGTAAATACTTTAGCAAAATAATTGAAAGTGAAGATTATTATGAACTTATCGGAATCTACGAAAATATTGTAACTTCATCAATAAATATAGCTGTAGAAGCTAAAGCAAATGGCGCTAATGTCTACTTTTTTGCTATAGATAATAAATTAGATGAAGATAGAAGCAAATTACTTGACAAAATGGGAATAACAGAAACTTTAGATATAAATACTATAACTTATACTAATAATACAAAATCATTTATTAAAAATATAAATAATAATATAAATAGAATAATAAGTATTATTGATAATTAAGTGTGAAATAATTTCACACTTAGACGCTACATTTTTTTATATCTTCCCTTAAAATGGTAATTTAATAAAAGTAATCTTATAATTAATTGTTAATTAATCAACTCAAAGAAAGGATAAACATGAGCGATAGAAGAGACTTCATGGGTATGGCTCTAGGTGCTTTTACTGGTTTAGGTGCACTAGGTGCACTTTATGCTGCTAAGAGAACTTGGGATCCATTGCCAAGTGTAAAAGCAGCTGGTTTCACAACTCTTGATTTAAAAGATTATAAAGAGGGAGTGCTTGTAACGGAGCAGTGGAGAGGTAAGCCAATTTTTGTTATGAAGATGACAAAAGAGATGGTTAAGAAGGCTAAAAAAGAAGATGTTGCAATTGCTACAGGGCATAGTGAATTAGAGAGACTTATTAAAGTTGGTAGTGATTACTTTATGGTATGTGTTGGACTATGTACACACCTTGGTTGTATTCCAGGGTATAGACCAGAATCACAAGACTTTTTATGTGCTTGTCATGGTGGTATGTATGATGCAACAGCAGATGTCACAAAAGCTCCGCCTCCAAGAGGTTTGGATATTCCTCCATTTAAGTTAGACGGTACAAAGATTGCTCTTGGTGAGCAGGGTAAAGAGTATAAAAAGATGTTAGCCGATGGCATAACACTTGCAGTTTAAAGGAGGAGAGATAAATGGCACATTTTGAAAAAGCAAATAGTATAGGCGAGTGGCTAGATCAGCGTTTAGCTGTAGAAACTCTTAAAAGAGTCCTATCTACTGAGTATTGGATTCCAAAGAATATTAATTTCCTTTGGGCAATGGGTATGGTCTTAGCAGCTACATTTGGTATATTACTAGTAAGTGGTATATTCCTTTTAATGTACTATATTCCAGATACTAAACAGGCATTTGACAGTGTAAACTACACAATTATGAGTGAAGTAGGTTATGGATGGTTATGGAGACATGTTCACGGTGTTGGTGCATCTGTAGTGTTCTTGATTATCTATATTCATATGTTTACAGGGATTTACTATGGTTCATACAAAAGAGGTAGAGAGTTAATTTGGCTTTCTGGTATGCTTTTATTTGTTGTATTCTCTGCAGAAGCATTCTCTGGATATATGTTACCATGGGGTCAAATGAGTTACTGGGCTGGTATGGTTATTACAAACCTTTTCTCTGGTGGTTCACTTCATGCTAATGGTTTGGTTGAGTGGATTAGAGGAGATTATGTTCCTGGACAAGCATATCTTGGAAGATTCTTTATGCTACATGTATTACTTCTTCCGTTAGTAATTATTGGTGCTATAGTATTCCACTTTGGAACACTTAGAATTCCACATGTTAACAACCAAGATGGTGAAGAGTTTGACTTTGATGCAGAAGCAGAGAAGTGGAAAGCAGGTAACAAAAAAGAGTCAAAAGTTATTCCATTTAACCCAGTATTCTTAAGTAAAGATGTATTTGTAATGGGAGTTTACTTTATTTTATTCTTCTATTTAGTATTCTATCACTTTGAGTTTGCAATGGATCCTGTTAACTTTGACCCAGCAGATGGATTGAAGACTCCTACACATATCTATCCTGAGTGGTATTTCTTGTGGAGTTATGAAGTTCTAAGACCATTCCCAACTGACCCTGGTTTAGTTGCATTTGGTTTT
>CAMZLH010000007.1 GCA_947311565.1 uncultured Nitratifractor sp. | reverse complement strand
TCGCCCATTGTGCAATATTCCCCACTGCTGCCTCCCGTAGGAGTCTGGACCGTGTCTCAGTTCCAGTGTGGCTGATCATCCTCTCAGACCAGCTAGGCGTCATTGTCTTGGTGAGCCATTACCTCACCAACTAACTGATACCATATAGCCCGATCCCATAGCGAAAAAACATTTCCCAATCTACATTAAGTAGAAAGGAGTATAAGGTATTAGCAGTCATTTCTAACTGTTATCCCTCTCTATGGGGCACATTAGCTATACATTACTCACCCGTGCGCCACTCGACAGCCAGTGCAAGCACTGCTGTTTCCGTTCGACTTGCATGTGTTAAGCACGCCGCCAGCGTTCACTCTGAGCCAGGATCAAACTCTCCATTAAAATGAATGTTTGAATCCTCGTCATCTAACTCTTATATAAATATAAGTGTAAGATTACTCGAAATTACTTTTGAATCTTTATCTTAATCTCTTAAGTTAAAGTTCGTTTATTTGAATAAACGGTTAATTGTTTTATTAACATTTGGTTGTTAAAGATCATTCTCAAATCACTTATTCAAGTCGCTTACTCAAGCCACTCTGTGTTTGTGAGGCGTATTATAGGGAAAAAATTATCCTTTGTCAAGAGTTTTTGTTGAATAATTGAAAAAAAAGTGAAAATTTTTTAAAAGTAAACACATAGTACCCAATAATTGGTACTAATACTCTTTGCTAAATATTATATCTGCACTCTGTTTATCTTTACCTAGTTCAAATTCTGTTTTAATATCTTGTGTAATATCTACTCTTGTCTTTATAGATGAGCTATCTCTATTTTGATTATAGTATATAATTACATTTTTACCAATACTCTTGCCAATTGTAAATCCATTCTCTTTTACAGCTATATGATCTATTTTAATACCAATCGAACCTAAGAGTGATTTAGCTAGACCACCACCAATCATATTAAGCATAGACTCTTGCGAATGTGTACCAACTGCAGAGGAGTCATCAAAAAGAAGGTATGCTAATATTTGCTCTTTAGTAAGGGGTGGATTACTACTAAAAAATAGTATTGGTCTTGTGGGAGTACCAGATATATTAATATTTACTTTGTAATCACGTCCTTTATATACCATCTCTATATTTATATTAGGTGCACTACTTTTACCACTAAATTTTATAACTCCTGTAGATAATTTTAGTTTTTTACCATTAAGTATATAGTAGCTATCTCTTTTAATATCTATTTTTCCTAAAATTCTAGATAAACCATTGTACTGTTTATTTATAGTCATATTTGGTCTTAAACTAAAGTATGCATCTTTTTGCCTATATACAACACCTCTTTTAGAGTATATTTTAAGATTTAATTTAATATATTTAGCAAAATCAGTACTCTCTTTGGCTCGTTTTCTCTGTAGTATTACAATATCACTATTATCAGCTACATTTTTTTTAGTTATGGTACTTTTAATTAATCCTTTTAAAATATCGACTCTACCTGAAATTGATTTTCTTTTACCATCTACTTTAACTAGACAATCTATAGATATTTCAGCATTGCCATCCCTATTCTCTATTTTAAAGTTTTTAGATTTTATACTAATATCTCCACTACTCTTATTTAAGTTATATTTACCACTTAAAGCTAAAGAGTCATTAACCCAAAAGTTATTAACTGTTAATATATCTTTATTAAAATTTATGCTATTTGCTCTACTAGAGTATATTTTATAGCTATCTACTATAAATCTATAGTTACTTATATTAATTTTTGTTCCTGAATATAAACCTTGTACTAATATATTATCAATTTGTGTACTCTTATCTTTATCTTCAAATATGACTTTTGGTGAAGTAGCTAAAAAAGATACTCTATTTAAATTAGATATAGAAGCTTCTATCTTAAGAGCACCATCAATTTGTTTACTCTTAGGCAATTTATATATATTGTTAATTGACTTAAGTGACTTTTTAATAGAGTTAGTATCTACTTTTAAAGATATATTATCTATTGTACCATCCGCAATTAACTTTAAACTTTTAATAGATAGTTGTGACTTAATTTGCTTATTACTATATATATAATCTACTTTTCCATTAATACTACTATTATTTAACTTCATATTTAAACTATTACTATTAGAGCCAAGTAGTAGTCTAAAGTTTTTTATACTTTTATATTGTAGTGACTTAACTCCTTTAATCAAAAGAGAGTTTTTAGGTATATCAATATTTAAATCAGATTCAAACTTATTATTATATATCCAGTCACCAGATAGGTTAATCATATTTGTAGTTAAATCTATTTTTCCTTTTATAGGAAATAGTTTATCAAAAGATATATCTGAAACAATTTTCAACTTATCTATTTTTCCATTACTATAGTTATTGCCTAAATTTATAAGTCTACTTATATATAGGCTCTTATTATTGAATATAGATATTTTACCTTTATTATAGTCACTTATGAAGCTACCATTTAACTCTTTAGAGTCAAATTTTATATTTATACCATTATAACCACCACTATACTTAAGTGTCAAATTGTTAAATAATTTTTTTAATGTAATATCATCTACTATATCTTTCTTAGGTTTTAATACCCCACTATATTTAAAAGTGTCACTCTTATTTAAATACTTTAATTTATTAATTAATTTTGCTTCTTTTGTATATGATGAATATATATCTGCATTTATATCCCAAAATAGGTCACCTGTTAGATAGTTGTACTTAATCTGATTTTGCGATGAATTAATATTTAAATCTTTTACTCTCTTTAATATATTTTTACCACTTAAAGTTGTATTTAAATCTAAGCTTGTTAAACCAATACGTCCGTTAATATTTAATTTATCTAAATTATTAGCAATTAAAGGTACATTGTAATAATCTAATAGATATTGGTCTGGTGCATAACTACCTTTTGTATAAAAGTTATTATTTTTAATTTTACCATTTAACTTAGCATTACCCCAATTAGAAGTTGCCTCTACATTTAATTTTCCTTTTAGGCTCATATATGTTACTAAATCAATATTTAAATCTTTTACATTAATATTAGCACTCTTTAAAAATAATGGATTAAAAGTTATTTTTTTACCACTTACATTTGCCTCTTTAATAATTAATTTTTTAGGTATATTAAAATTAAAGCTAGCATCTTTACTATTACTATCACTCTTAAATAGTTCTAAAATTTTATCTATATTAGCACTAACTACTTTTAGATTTCTTACAATAATATCTTTATTAACTTTTGCTTCAAGTCTTATTGAGCTATTTGTACTATTAGCATCTAACTTTAACTTTTCTACTACTAGACTCTTATTATTAATATCTAAAGTTATATCACTAATATTTAAATTAGCTTTTTTTATATTTTCATCTTTATATGAGTAGTTTTTTAATCTAATATTTGACTTTAATACTCTTATACTATCTATATCAATTAATGGACTATTCTTACTACTACTTCTATCAGTGCTACTATTACTATCAGATAGTGCTTCTAAACTTGTAATAACTCTATTGGCATCTACTATATTTATATCTAAATTATCAATAGTTATATTACGATCTTTAATTTTACTATCTAAACTTAAAACTAGGCTCTTACTATTATAGTTTAGATTAAGTTTAGCCTTATTGAATAGAAGTTTTTTCATATCAAAAGATATATCACTACCATTAATATCTAATCCTTTACTTATAAAACCTTTAATTTTAAATGGAAGTGTTTTAACTATAGCTTTTTTAATTATCAATTTTTTTGGAGTAAATGGACTATTTAGTATATCGCTATTACTACTGCTATTAGTATCTTTTTTTAAAGAGTTAATTATCTCTAAAGTATCTTTTAGGTTAAAGTTTTCTAAATTTATACTATATATATCTAATACTCTATTATTATATTTACCATAAAATCTAAAATCACCTAAAGATGTAGTTGTTTCATAATCTAAATTACCAATATTAAACTTAAAATTACTATACTCTATAGAGTCAATAGCTAAATTAGCTCTTTTTATTTTAATATTATCTAACTTAAATGGCTTAATAGTTAATATTATATCTTTAAAACTAAAATCTAGATCTAAACTATTAGAGCTACTTTCATTGCTATCTTGCTTAAAATCGTTAGCAATCTTTTCTAAAACATCTTTATGTACACCAATTAGATGTAACTTATCTATAGATATTACTCCTGAAGTTAACTTTAAAGGATTAAAGTTGAACTCAACATTTGATGATAACTCTTCTCCCTTATAAGATAGACTCTCTAGTGTAAATCCTTTAAATATTTCTCCATCTACATGAGTGTAACTAAAACCATACTCTTTTATATTTTTAGCAATATATTTATTAAAAAAGTATTTACTGCTAGCAAAATATAAAAAAGCTGTTAATATAGATATTATTATAAGAAAAAAAATAACTATTTTTTTCAAAATGATTGTCCTAACATTATAGAGATAGCATAATCTTTTCTTTTGTGTAGATTAAAACCAACATCTAATTTGATAGGACCTATAGGAGTTTTATATCTTAAGCCAAATCCTATAGTATCTACTCTATTTCCATGAAAGTTGTACTCTTTTTCACTAATTAATGTACTATCAAAGAATATTGCTCCATAAAATTTTTTATGAATTTTATAGTTAGCCTCTAATTGCATATTTATAAAGCTTTTACCACCAAGTTGAGAAAAGCTACTATTAGATGTTATGTATCCTATTTTTCCTTTACCATAAGCTCTGTTACTAAAAAGTCCTCCTGCATAAAATAGCTTAGATGCTGGTAGTCTTCCGCTAAGAATATGTATAGCTCCAACTTTTCCTACAGCCGATAGAGTTAAATCATTAAAACTTTTAATAGCTCTTGCTTCTAAAAGATATTTTAAATAGTTAACTCCATTATCTCTATAAGAGAGACCATACTCACCATAAGCTCTTAAAAAATATCCATTTTTAGGATCTATTTTAGAGTCTCTATTGTCATACTCTATATCAAAATATGGATACAAAATATTAAATGTTCCTCCTATCTTAGATGGGTACTCTTTTTTTAATTTAATTATTAATCTCTCTAGTTTTATTCCATACATTACATTAAACTTACTATCTCTGTATTTAGCATGTATATCAATATAAGCCATCTTCTCTCTATATACATCTGCCTTTTCTAGCCTATACCCACCACTAATATATAGATCTATATATCTTTTGTTTATATCGTAAAAAGCTGGTATAAATAGAGTTGTTGTTAAATTTTGAATATCTTTAGATATGTAACTCTCAATTGTTAATTTTTTTGCATTATGTAAAAAATTTCTCTTCTCCCATAATCCTCTTACTCTTAAACCAACTTCTGTATCTGCACCAAGTGCTATTAAGTATCTTCTTAATTTCTCTTTTTTATCTAGTGAAATAGTAGTACTAATCTTATTAGAAGGGCTATTCATATCACTCTTTATCTCAATGTTGGCAAATGTATTTAAAGAACTTAAGTTTGTATAGCTATTTTTAATTTTGCGAATATCAAAGATATCTCCACTTCTATATCCTAAATGAGAGACAATTACATCTTTTTTTATATCTTTAGGTTGTTTTGTAATGTTTATATCACCAAAGTAGCAGAGTTCACCTTTTTTTAATTTATAGTCTAATTTGGCGCTATATTTCTTTAAATCAACATACGCTTTAGTTTCTAACTTATATTTACAATAGCCACTCTCTAATAATCTAGTAGTAATTTTTTCTTTTATATTAACAAAACTATCTGAAGAAAATATATCTCCTTTTTTTAATGTAATAATATCTTCTACCTTAAAATCACTATCTACTATAAGATCAATAACTTTTACAGGTCTGCCCTCTTCTATTCTTAGAAATACTCTATTGTTACTAATATCTATATCGAAATTAGCATCAAAATAGCCACTACTCTCTAAATATCCTTTTAGTGTAGGTTTTAAATTTTTTAAAAAATCTTCTGTTATTATGTAGTCTTTATCTAAAAAACTTAACATATTACCATCTTTAACACCAATAGTTTTAGCTATTGTATCTCTATTTAAAGATTTACTTACCTCTATTTTTAGCCTATACTCTTTTGTACTATTTGTCTCTTCTGCTGCAAAAATAAAATTTATTAAAATTATTAAAATAATTATATATCGTATCATCTACTTTCCTATTGTTATAACTCTTTTTGTTGCCCATTTTGCTAGATCTAGATCATGTGTAATTACAACTATTGCCATCTTATCTAATAGTGATATAAGTAATTTCATAGTCTCTAGTTGAACAATATTATCTAAAGCACTTGTTGGTTCATCGCAAAGTAATAACTTTGGTTTCATTAAAAGTGCCCTTAATATACTGCATCTTTGTAACTGACCACCAGATAGCTCATGAGGTAATGAGTTTAAGTTCTCTTCATTTAAAGAGAGTAACTTTAAATACTTTTTGTACTCTTCTATTTTAGCTACATCTAAAATTTGATTTTTTATTTTATATGAAGGATGAAAAGAGCTATATGGATCTTGAAAAATCCAACCAATATTATCTGCTTTTATATCTCCACTAATTGGCTTTAAATTTCCTGCAATTAGCTCAAAAAGTGTAGATTTACCTATACCACTCTCTCCAACTATTGCTATAAGCTCACCCTTTTTAACACTTAAAGAGAAGTTATTAAATAGTAGCTTCTCGCTATAGCCAAAAGTTAAATTTTTAATATCTAAAGCTATATCAATTTTCATTATTCTCTAATTTGCCCCGTTCCATATATTTTAAATTTATAAGTAGTAAGCTCATTTATGCCCATAGGTCCTCTAGCATGTAGTTTATTTGTAGATATACCAACCTCTGCACCAAAACCAAATGCACCACCATCTGTAAATCTTGTAGATGCATTTACATAAACTGTCGCAGCATCTACTCTATTTAAAAACTCTTCTGAGGCACTATAGTTTTCTGTAATTATAGCTTCTGAGTGTCCTGAACCATATTTAGAGATATGTTCTATTGCTTCATCTAAACCATCTACTAATTTAATACTTAAAATATTAGCTAAATACTCTGTATCAAAATCTTCATCTGTCGCTGCTTTTGCATCTATTATTTTAAGTGCATTCTCATCTACTCTAAGTTCAGTATGATAATCATCAAATGCTTTTTTAAGTTTTGGCAGAGCCTCTTTAGCAACTGCTTTATCTATAATTAGTGTCTCCATAGCATTACAGACACCAGGTCTTTGGCACTTAGCATTAATTGCAATTTTTATAGCCATATCCATATTAGCACTTTTTTCAATATATGTATGACAAAGACCTTTATCGTGTTTAACAACTGGAACCGTTGCATTAGCTGAAACATACTTAATTAAAGCTTCACCACCTCTAGGCACAATCAAATCTACATATCTATCTTGTTTAATTAAATAGCTAACACCCTCTCTACTACTATCAGGCAGAAGAGAGATAATCTCTTTAGGAAGATTACTCTTTGTTAAAACATCTTGTAATACTTTTGCAATTGCTTGATTTGAATACTCAGCCTCTTTCCCACCCTTTAAAATAGCAACATTACCACTCTTAAAGCATAATGCTCCCACATCGGCAGTAACATTTGGACGAGACTCATAAATTACTCCAACTACACCTATTGGAACAGAGACTTTTTCTATTCTAATGTTATCATCTGTCCACCAACCTTCTAATACTCTACCAACTGGCTCTTTAAGTATGGCTATCTCTCTTAAAGATTTGGCCATAGCCTCTACCCTACTCTCATCTAAAAGTAGTCTATCTACCATAGAAGAACTAAGATTTGACTCTTTTGCATTAGCCATATCTATACTATTTTGCTCAATTATATAGCTACTATTTTCAACTAAAGCATCGGCCATACTCTTAAGAACATTAGATTTAACTCTACTATCTAATACACCTATAACTTTTGCACTATCTTTTGCCTTTTCTAAAAACTCTTGCATAACTACTCCTCTTTATCTTTAAATATTTTACCTAATATTGTATTATTAGAGTTTGTTGTATTATCCTCTAAGGTATAGTTTTCATCTACTTTTATTTCAGTTAAATTTTCATCTGATTTATCTACTTTAGCCCTACTCTCTTGGGGCTTATCATAGTTGTTAACTACTCTTATATATTTATATATAGCCTCTATCTCTTTCCTAGTTAAGTAGTATTTAGGCATAATTTTACCACCTTTAACAACTACTTTTTTAAAAATATCAAAATTTAAAGCCCTAATATCTGGACCACTAAATTTAATTTCAGTATGATTATTATCAAAAATAGATGCAATATAAGAGCCCTCTCCCAAAGCACCATGGCAACTAGCACAACTTACACCTCTTGGATTTTTATATAGCATCTGTCCATACTCAAATTCAGAGATAAAATCCCCTCCATTTAATAAAATTAGTGAAAAAATTGATATAAACCAAACTCTCAAACGCGCCACCTAATCTTTTTTTGGATATAATACCCAAATTCTTTAAACATAAGGATTAGTATGACACTAATTGACGGAAAAAAACTCTCAAAAAAGATAGAAGATTCAATAGCACTAGAGGTAGATAATCTAAAGCCCAAAGGGGTTGTACCAGGACTTGCAGTTATAATTGTTGGGGATGATCCAGCAAGCCATACATATGTAAGTATGAAAGAGAAATCATGTAAACGTGTTGGTTACTACTCTATAGTTCACAAAATGCCTGATACTATTACTCAAAATGAGATAATAGAGACTATAGAGATGATGAACAATAACCCTAGAATAGATGGTATATTAGTACAACTACCTCTACCAGAGCATATAGATACTACTAAAATATTAGAAGTTATAGACCCTAAGAAAGATGTAGATGGTTTTCATCCATATAATATGGGTAGAGTTGTAGAGAACCTAGAGGCATATGCCCCTTGCACACCAGCTGGTGTAATAGAGATGTTTAAAGAGTATAATATCTCTTTAGAAGGTAAAGATGTTTGTGTTGTAGGAGCAAGTAATATTGTTGGAAAACCTATGGCCGCTCTACTATTAAATGAAAATGCTACAGTGACTATAACTCATATCTATACAAAAGATTTGAGTTCACATACTAAAAAAGCAGATATTATCATAGTTGGAGTTGGTGTACCAAATTTAATTAAAGAAGATATGGTTAAAGATGGTGCAATAGTTATAGATATAGGAATAAATAGGTTAGAGAGTGGTAAACTAGTAGGAGATGTAGATTTTGAAAATGTATCTAAAAAGTCTTCTTATATTACACCTGTACCTGGAGGAGTTGGACCGATGACAATTGCTATGCTACTACAAAATACACTTACAGCTGCTAAGAGTAGAGAATCATGAATAGATTAAAAGAGTTTTTTAGTTCATGGACAGGTACAATTATAATTGTACTAATATTTATCTCTTTTGTTGCTCAATCTTTTGTAATACCATCTGGTTCAATGAAAAGATCACTCTTAATTGGGGACTTTTTATTTGGTACAAAATTTAGCTATGGTGTACCAATACCTACACTACCTGTAATTGGCACTAAACTACTTCCAGATTTTAATGGTAATGGACACTTAATAGAGGGTGATGGACCAAAAAGAGAAGATATAGTAATATTTTATGTACCAACTAATAAGAAACAGAACTTCGTAAAGAGATGTGTTGCTGTTGGTGATGATGAGTTAATATATTACGATAAACATCTTTTAATTCACTTCCATGAAGGTGATAAGTATATTAAAAAGAGTTATCCAGAAAATAAAATAGTAAAAGCTATGGGTAAATTATGGGTTGATAATCCATATAAAGATAGATATCCAGGTATTCAGTATGAACCAGAGTATCAAGGTAATAGTTACCTTTTAATGCAATATAATATGGATAAAATAGATATGAAACCTATCTATATAGAAGAGTTAGACGCACCTGTTGGTGGTTTAAGTAGCACTACAATGAATGCATTTTATAAAAAGATATCTAAAGATCACTACTATATGATAGGAGACAATAGAGATAACTCTGATGATAGCCGTTTTTGGGGTGAAGTTCCATACTCTTTAATTATTGGTAAGCCTTGGTTTACATACTTTAGTATGGAGTTTAGAAGTTATGAGCGTGTAGCAAAAGGAGTAGGTGGCGGTAGAGACTATCAACTACTTAAAAAAGTATGTAAAGGTGTTGAGCCACTCTCAAAAGAGTGTGAAAATAGATGGAATAGGTATAGATTTACTATTAGATGGGAGAGAATGTTTAGAAGTATAGATAGCATAGAGCATAAGAAGCCAACAAGATGAGTCAAATAGAGATAATTAAAATTGTTGCTTCAATATTAGCCTTAGCAGTTGCTATAATTGGGCATGAAATCATGCATGGATACATTGCATATAAATATGGAGATAGTACAGCAAAAAGTGCTGGAAGACTTAGTATTAACCCTATTGTTCATGTTGATATTGTTGGAACAATAATTATACCAGTATCTTTATATATAATGAGTGCCCCTTTTCTTTTTGGCTGGGCAAAACCAGTACCGGTAAATATGCAAAAAGTAATTAGAAATGGTGGATATAATGGCGCAATGGCAGTTGCCTTAGCTGGTATTACATATAATATTTTTTTAGCTATACTCTTTGCAACAATAATTCCACTCTTTGCAAATCCTACAGATAGTTTTAGTGCCTTTATAACACTATTTATTGCACAAAGTATTATGATTAATGTAGTATTAGCTGTTTTTAATATGTGGCCAATACCTCCACTAGATGGATCTCAATTTCTAATGTATTTGGCTGCTAAATTGAAACTATTTAAAGTAGTAGAGCTATACGAAAAGCTCTTTCCATATGGAATGATAGTCCTTTTTGCAATACTATTTGTTCCTCAGCTTAGTCATATACTATTTATGCCAGTTGGCTGGATTTTAAATTTAATTTTACCATAAAGGAGAAGTATGAAGTATTATATAGCAACTGACCATGCAGGAATTGAGTATAAAGAGTTTGTTAAAGATTATTTAAAATCTAAGAGTGTAGAGGTTATAGATTTAGGTCCTATGGATAGTAGTAGAGTTGATTATCCAGATTATGCAAAAAAGTGTGCAGAGTCTGTTAGAGAAGATACTAATAGCTTTGGCATATTAATATGTGGTACTGGCATTGGTATGAGTATTGCTGCAAATAAAGTTAAAGGTGTACGAGCTGCACTTTGTCACGATGCCTATACAGCATCAATGGCAAGGGCACATAATGAAGCACAAATTTTATGTTTTGGTCAAAGAGTTGTAGGCTTAGGTACAGTAGAGAGTATTTTAGATGCCTTTTTAAATACAAAACCTGAAGGTAACAGACATACAATAAGAGTAAATAAAATTATGAATATAGAAGAGTAAATATCTACTCTCTATTATACTACCTCTATTCTCTTAACTCTCTCTTATAATTTTTAAATATAATTATTATAAATTTTATAGAAAATAGGAAATAAACCTACTTCTATTACTACTAAAGGATAACAATGGATAGAGCTTACGCTAGATATGAAGATGTCGATAAAGAGCAATTAGAGAGAGATATTAATGAAATTAAAGAGACTATGGCACCTGTTGGGCAAGAGGACTTTGAGCATCTGCTAAAGTTAGAGAAATGGGGTAGAGCTTTTACCTTAGGTGGTGTGGTAGTTATGGTTTTAATGGCGATATTTGGAATTCTCTCTGGTTTTTGGTTTTGGGTTTTAGCAACTGTTGCTGCACTTGCACTAAGTACAGGAAATGTAGCAAGATGGGCAGATGTGGTTCATCCAATTTTACATGGAGCTTACGATAAAGTGCCTAATATTCCAAAAAGATATACAAAAAAATATTTTGCAAAGGGTGCTAGAAGATATGTTGATTGGCTAGACTGGATAAAACCACAAGCTTGGGAGTATGAGCATAATATTATGCATCACTACCATTTAGGTGAGAGCGAAGACCCTGATAATGTTGAGAAAAACCTGCAGTGGTTAATTAGGTCTAAAACTCCTATGTTTATTAGATATATAATCATTTATGCATTTGCAGGAATGTGGAAATTTTTATACTACGCACCAAATACACTAAGAATATTAGAGAATAAAAAGAGAAGAGATGCAGATAAATTAGAGATTAAAGATTTTCAATTAGATCCAAGAAAAGAGCATGGTTTAGAGCTATGGATGGAGTACTTACTACCATATATAGTTATTAAATTTGTGCTTTTCCCTGTTCTTTTCTTACCATTTGGAACAACAGCTGCAGTAAATGCTTTAATTATATTAGTTTTAGCAGAGTTTTTTGCAAACTTACACTCGTTTTTAGTTATTGTACCAAACCACTCAGCAGAAGATATATATATGTTTAATGAACCACATAAAAGTACTGGAGAGTTCTATCTAAGACAAATTATGGGTAGTGTTAACTATAATACTGGTTCAGACTGGATAGATTTTTTACATGGTTTTTTGAACTACCAAATAGAGCATCATCTATTTCCCAATATGCCTCATAGCTACTATCAAAAGATGCAACCAATTGTAAAAGAGATTTGTAAAAAGCATAACCTAGAGTATCGACAAGAGAGCGTATTTAAAAGAATTAAAATGAGTATAGATTTAATGGTAGGAAAGACAAAACTATTAAGAGTAGATGGTATTTAGATAAATTATAATATCTTAGTATATTTAATCTCTTATATTAGATATACTAGTACCTCACTTAAGTAAATAGATCAAAATTTTAAAGAGCAAGAGAAGATAATAATCTTAGAGGCATTAAAATTTGCTACTTCTAAAATAATATTTACTATAATTACAAAAATATGCGACCGTGACATAATGGCTTCCTGCTGTGCTTCAACCCCAGATTGGACTTCCAATCCAGTTACGCGAGTTCGATTCTCGTCGGTCGCTCCCAAGGCTAACAATGGCAAAAAAAATATATCATA
>CAMZLH010000006.1 GCA_947311565.1 uncultured Nitratifractor sp. | reverse complement strand
GATTGCACAGAGTTTGCAAAGTTTGTGCTTAGCAGTGTGTGGGGTATATTGTCTCTATCGCCATCTTTAAGCTCTAAAAAAGAGTTTTTAAAACAGAGCAGTTTTTTGATAAAAGAGTTAGAGAGGTATAAATTAGACTAAATAGTCTAGATTTAATAAAAGTTTTGCTATAATGTTTATTAGACTATTTGGTCTAATAGATTAATAACCTGAGTTCGACGGAGTATCGAAGCCAAAGAATATATAAGATTTTTTAAATCAAATTCGTAGGACTACCCGTAGGTAATTCAAGAATTTTATTTAAGAAAGATTGTGTATTATTTGGCTTCCCTTCGGACTTTACAAGGTTTCCCTTATGCGTCATTAAATTTTTTTGAATTAACCGTAAAGTCCTACAAAAATTTAATTTAGCCTAAGAGAAACCTTGTAAAGCTGTGGCTATGATACTCCGTCGAACTCAGGTTAAGAACCAAAGAGCATTTAAAACCATGTAGGCACTATACATGCATCGGCACTCTTTACACTTGCAGAAACACAAAGTGGACTACATCTGCAAAGAGTTTTTGAGCAAACAAATAAGAGTGTAATACCACTTCTTAGAAGCTCGAATGTAAAATATAAAAACCCAGCAACCAAAGATCTGATTGCAACTGCAACCATAAAAGATGAAGATAAAGAGAAGTTCTACTCGTTCCACCTCTCCCGAGGTGGAATGCATACAAAAAATCAAAATAAATAAAAATAATCAACTCTCAACAAAAACTAAAATAGTATTAAACTTAAGTATATGCTCCACCTCGGGAGAAATAGGGATAGAAGGTTGGAAACGGAGGATCAATCGTTACCTTATTAAATAAGATTAAGATTAAAATTAAAGATGATCTTTTCCAAACTACCACTCTTAGCAAAAAGCTTATAGTCACTCAAATCTAAAATATCTAACTTACTAAGTGTGCCAAGCTTCTTTGAGTAACCACATCTATCTTGGTATATCATAACTCTAAACGATAGAGAATTTTAAGTTTAAACCCAGATTTGCTAAAAAATTTGAGCTTAACCCAAAGGTTAGGTGATGATAGATTTAAAGAGACAACCAGGTAGAAAGTAGAGAGGAGTATTATTAAAATTTAGATAGTTTATCTTTATTAAATGTCAGATTTCGCCACATTCTACCATTGCAAAAGCAATCTTTTGAAACATACTATTGCATTTTTATAAAATATACGGTATTATAATACCTGAAAATTATAATTTTTAAGGAAGTATAGTGAAAAATATACTTATAAATCAAAATCCTCACTGGCAAGGTAAGAGATATTTAAGTGTAAAAAGAGATGCTTTAGATAAACTAATCTCATATTTGACACTTAGGCAGATTGTAACTATTACAGGGGTTAGAAGGTGTGGCAAAAGCACATTGGCTAAACAGGCTATTGAGTATCTTATCTCAAGCGGGGTGGAGGCTAAAAATATATTTTTTATCAACCTTGAGCATCCAAAGTTTATAGACTATCAAGATGACCCAAGCTATTTGGGTGTGATATTTGATGAGTATCTTAAACTTGCAAATCCACATGGCAAGGTGTATTGTATCTTTGATGAGATTCAATACTTTAAAGATTGGCAGGTTTATATAAAGAGTATGTATGAGAGCAGTGATGTTAAATTTATCGTTACTGGTTCTAACTCGTCTATGCTCTCAAATGAGTTAAACACTCTGCTTAGCGGCAGGGCTTTAAATATCTATCTAAAGCCGTTTTCTTTTGTTGAGTATCTGCGATACAAAAAGATAGATATAAGCTCTCAAATAGCGAAAATTGGCAATAAAATCGCGATTGAAAGAGCCAAAGAGGAGTATCTAAACTGGGGTGGATTTTATGAAGTCTTTAGTGTTGAAGATGAGATGATACGAAAAGAGATTTTGATCAATTATGCACGAAATATCATCTATCAAGATATAGTCCCAAGATACAAGATACGAAATACAAAAAATATCGAAAAGCTCTTTTTTTATCTTATAGGCAATGTAACAAATACGATAAACTACACCTCTTTGGCAAAAACTTTTGTGATAAGCGAAAAGAGTCTCAAAGAGTATTTGGGTTACTTTGAAGAGGTCTTTTTGCTCTTTCGTATCGATAAATACCACACAAAGCCAAAAGAGAGGATAAAATCTTTCAAGAAGCTGTATTGTATCGATAATGGATTTTTAAGTCTTAGCTTTAATAGGCAGTTAAATAGTGGGATAAAGCTTGAAAATTTGGTATTTAATATCTTAAGTGACAAGTGCGATTTGACCTATATGAAAGATGTTTATGAGATAGACTTTTTTTACAATGATACCTTGTATCAAGTATCTTACAGCATTGAAAATGAAAAGACAAAAAAGAGAGAGTTAAGAGCATTTGAGCAGTTTAACAAAGATGGTAAGTTTAAAAATATGCTTATAACCTTTGATACAAATGAGAGTTTAGATGGTGTTAATGTGGTTAGTTTTGATGAGTTGTTTTTTTCAAGACGGAATGCAAAAATAAGAGTTTCAGGCAAATAGCCAATATGCCAAACTCCTTCTACTCATTCCACCCCTTACGGAATGTAGACAAAGGGGATAGAGCTTGAAAAGTTGAATATTGTCTAATTTACTAAAAAGGTATTAAATGGCAAGAAGAGTTAGAATGGATAATCCAGGATAATAAATATTGCGTAAAGAGAAGAGATGTTTTTTATCCCAAGAAGATAAAGAGAAGTTTTTATCAATTTTTACCCCTTTACACCTCTGCTTCTTCACTCCCTCTAATGGGTAAGCCTAAAGTTTCGCATCTAATACTATTTAAAATAGATATATAAATTAAAAGTGGGTTATAAAGTATTGGCTATAAAATGATATAATAGTAAAATAAAACTCTAAGAGGTTAACATTTAATGAGTAGTTATAAGCCACCCTATACAATTACAAGTAAAATTTTAACACTTACAAGTGAAATATCTGAACTTGTTTCGGATATAAAATATATAGATAAAAACTATAGCACTCTGACACTTCGTAAAAAAACAGGGTAAAGTCTATTACAGCAACACTGTAAATAGAGGGGAATAGCTTTGATGAAAAGAGGGTTACCAATGTCATAAATGGTAAAACTGTTTTTGGAACAACAAGAGAGATAGAAGAGGTAAAAGGGGCTATTGAAGCTTATGACAATATAGATAACTATGATTACAAAAGTGAAAAAGATTTGCTTTTGGCACATAAATTTTTAATGAAAAATCTTCTACAAAATGCGGGAGTGTATAGACGCACCAATGTAGCAGCTGGTGGGAAAGATGGTGTAACTCATATTGCACCACCTCCAAATCTTGTGCCACGACTTATGGCTGAGCTTTTTGAGTGGATAAAAACTACTGATGAACATCTGCTAATTGCAAGTTGCATATTTCATTATGAGCTTGAATTTATTCACCCCTTTAGTGATGGCAATGGAAGAGTAGGAAGACTTTGGCAGAGTGTAATATTGAAATCATATAAAGAATTTTTAGTTTTATACCTATAGAGAGTATGATTAAAGAAAATCAAAAAAGATATTATCAAGCCTTAGAAGATTCTGGAAGTATGGGTGAGAGCACCCCTTTTATAGAGTTTATGTTAGAGGTTATTAGCAAATCTTTAAAAGATTATATTAGCCAAAGCAAAAAAAATGTCCCTAAAGATGTCCTCAAAAATGTCCCATTAAAAAGAGTAGATGAGGTGGTAAATATTATTAAAAAAGATAAAAATATTACTATATCGCAAATAGCAGATTTGCTTAGTGTATCTGATAAAACAGTAAAAAGAGATATAGCTAAACTTAAAAATGAGAAAAAAATTGTGAGAGTTGGTGGTTTAAAGGGTGGTTATTGGGAAGTTATAGATGAGAATTAAAAGAGGGGTAAAATTAAAAAAACTATACCCTAAACTACTGGTTACTTTGCAGTTTGGCTCTTTTTTGTAATGGCATATTTTGCTAGAGGGTTTTTTAGTTCACCTTTGGCTATTGGTATCTTTATTGTAGGTGCTATTTTGGGGCTTTGGGCTATTAGGCATAATGAGTTGGATAACTTTAATATTCAGCCTGTTTTAAAGGAGAATGCAAATCTTATTACAACTGGGGCGTATCGTTATATTAGGCATCCTATGTATCTATCGGTTATTTTAATGGGTTTGGGTTTGCTTGTGGGTAACTTCTCTTTTTTGCAGTTTGTATTGTTTGTTGTTTTAACGATAGTTTTGTTTTTAAAGGCTATAAGAGAAGAGAGGCTTTGGCAGGAGTGCTCATATGAGTATTGTGAATATAAAAAGAGAACTAAATTAATAGTTCCTTTTATTTTATAGTCTTTTGCAGAGCTTAGAGTATATATTTAAAGAATAGTATAGTTATGACACATATTTTTAATAAATATTTAGTAATGACATATTAGCTCTATCTGTTAAGTATAATTTATGTTATTATATATAAATACTTATGGAGTGCTCTTATGTTTAAATTTAATATAGCTATTTTAATACTATTTGCAAATATACTATTTGCAATGACCCCAAAAGAGTTGGCAATTGCTATAAATCTATCTGGTAAACAGAGAATGTTAACTCAAAAGATGAGTAAAGAGTCTTTACTTATTTATCTTAATATAGATAAAAATATAGTGAAACAGAAGCTAAAAAAAAGTTATACTCTATTTAATAAAACTTTAAATGGTCTATTAAATGGTGACAAGGAGTTAAAGTTAGTTGTCTCTAAAGATAAAATATTAGAAGCCAAACTTAAAGAGGTTAACAGACTATGGACTCCATTTGGTAAGCATATTAAAGATATATTTGAGTCTAAATCACTATCTTCTAAAACATTTAATTATATTGATAAGCATAACTTAATACTTCTAAAGAGTATGAATGAAGCTGTAGTTTTATACACTAAACTTGGCACAAAAAATAGTAGTAAACTTAAGATGGCAAATGATATTAACTTAGCTGGAAAGCAGAGAATGTTAACCCAAATGATATCTAAAGATCTACTTTTATATAAGGCTAATATTAACCCCAAGAGAGCTAAAGAGTCTTTGAATAAAGCAGTTTTATTATTTACTAAAACACTTAAGGGTTTACTTAATGGATATAAAGAGTTAGCTCTTGCAGGAACAAAACTACCAAATATTATATCTCAACTAGAACATATAGATAAGCTATGGATAGAGACAAAACCACTAATTAAAAAGGCTCTAAATAGTAGTAAAGATATAAAATTAACAAAAGATATTATTAAAAAATTAGATATTGTTAAGTTCGAGATGAATATAGCAGTAGAGCTCTATACAAAATCTCTTAATAGACAAAAGCAAGTAATGCAGTTAAACTCAATAATAAGTGGTTTTATGCATAAAAAGAGAGGTTCAAAGCACTTAATAAATTTAGCAGGGAAGCAGAGAATGTTAACTCAAAGAGCTAGTAAATTAGCTATTGAGTGTTCATATAAACTAAGAGAAGATAGTTGTGTAAAATTGACAAACTATATGAATCTATATGAAAAAACTCTTAAAGGGTTTATAGATGGAGATAGTGATTTAAAATTAAATAGAGTTAAGAATATTGAGTCTTTAAATAAAATCTCCGAACTTCAAACTCTACTAAATAAATTTAGAGTTGCAACTAAAAAAATCAAAAGTAGCAATGGAAGAGATAAAGAGGCTTTAGAGTATATTATGAGTAACAATATTAATCTACTTAAAGAGTCAAATAATTTAGTAACTATAATGGTAAAAAATAGCTCTAAAAATGCAACCTACCTAGAGAAAGCTCTACTTAAAATTGTAAATATAGCAGGTCGAGAGAGAATGCTAACACAAAAGATGACAAAAGAGTATCTTCAATTTAGATTACTAAAAAATCAAAGTGCTAGAAAGAGCCTAAATAAAACTACAAAACTATTTGAAGATTCTCTAAATAACTTAATAGATGGCAATAAAACTATGCAGATTCCAAAAGTGACTAATAAAAATATTAAAAAACAGCTTCTAAAGGTACAACTAATATGGGAAAAATTGAAACCTCTTTATATGAAGAAATTATCTAAAAAGAGTGAGCTTCTACTACTTAATGTAAACCCTTTACTACTTAAAGAGATGAATAAGGCAGTCTATATGATATCAGAATCGACTGATTATTAACAAAAGAGTTAGATATCCTCTTCTGCTGCTTTTAGAGCTTCGGCTTGTGCATGAGTAATTAGTGGATCAACTACTAAATCTAATGCACCATTATTCATAACATCATCTAAAGCGTATATTGTTAAACCAATTCTGTGGTCTGTTATACGGCTTTGTGGATAGTTGTATGTTCTTATCTTTTCACTTCTATCTCCACTACCAACTTGCAGCTTTCTATCGGCTGCTAGTTTATCCATCTGCTCTCTCATTTGGGCTTCATAGACTCTAGATTTTAATATCTTCATAGCTTTATCACGATTTTTATGTTGAGATTTTTCATCTTGAATTGCAACTACAATTCCTGTTGGGGTATGTGTAAGTCTTACAGCAGAATCTGTTGTATTTACACTCTGCCCTCCACATCCACTAGAGCGATAAACATCCATTTTTATCTCATTAGGTTTTATATCTACCTCTACATCTTCTACTTCCGGAATTACTGCTACTGTAATTGCAGAGGTGTGTACTCTTCCTTGTGTCTCTGTAGCTGGTACTCTTTGAACTCTATGTGTCCCACCTTCATATTTTAATTTAGAGTAAACACTCTCACCCTTAATTAAAATAATGAGCTCTTTATATCCACCAGCTGTTCCCTCTGAAGAGCTTACTAGCTCTACTTTCCAACCTTGCTTATCTGCATATCTTGCATACATCTTAAATGCATCTTCTACAAAGAGTGCACTCTCATCTCCACCAGTTCCAGCACGCATTTCGATATATATATCTTTATCGTCATTAGGATCTTTTGGAATCATTAAGATTTTAATCTCTTCTTCTATCTCTTTAAGGCGTGGTTCTAGCTCTGCTAGCTCCTCTTTTGCCATCTCGTCGAACTCTTCATCACCTAGCATATCTCTATTCTCATCAATAGCTTCACTAGTTTCTATATACTCTTTTGCCTTGTTAACAAGCTCTTCCATATTTGACTGCTCTTTACTAAGCTCTGTCATCTTTTTAATGTCGCTTGCAATCTCAGGAGTACTAAGTTCGTTTGTAATTTCGTTATATCTATCTATAAATGGTTGTAGCTTATTTTTAAGCATAGAAAATCCTATTGTTAGGGGAGTTGTTAGCGCAAAAAGCGCTATTTAAATTAAGCAGCCTCTAAAGAGTTTACTAATTTATGTAGGCGACTTACTTTTCTAGAAGCAGTTTGCTTCTTTAAGAAACCTTTACTTACAAAGTGGTGTAGTTGCTTATTTGCAACTTTAAATGCATCTTGTGCAGCCTCTTTATTGCCTTCTTCAACAGCACTTTTAACTGCCTTAACAATATTTTTAAGACGAGTTCTGTAGTATCTGTTTCTCTCAGCTCTCTTGATAGTTTGTCTTGCTCTTTTCTTTGCAGACTTATGATTTGCCATAAAATTTCCTTACGATAATTTGTCTAAAGTTGGCGAATATTAGCAAAAATATGATTAAATATCTATTAAATAGCATAAAAAATAGCTTTTTTAGATAAAATTATAGAGATTTTCTTAAAAGGATAGATAAGTATGGGACTTTTTGGAACAGATGGAGTAAGAGGAAAAGCAGGAGAAAAGGTTACAGCATTTGCTGCAATGCGCTTAGCAATGGCAACTGGTATCTACTTTAAGCCTCTCTCTAAAACAAAGAAGATTTTAGTAGGTAAAGATACAAGAAGAAGCGGTTATATGGTAGAAAATGCCATAGTTGCTGGGCTAACAGCAGTAGGATATAGTGTTATACAAATTGGTCCAATGCCAACACCCGCAATTGCATTTATTACAGAGAATATGAGATGTGACGCTGGCATTATGATTAGTGCTAGTCATAATCCATTTTATGATAATGGAATAAAGTTTTTCGATAGTAAAGGTAATAAGTTAAGTAAAGAGATTGAGCAAGAGATTGCTAAAATTTATGATAACTTAGAGTTTATAGAGGCTTCTCAAGAGGTAGAAAAAACTATAGGTAGATCAAGAAGAATAGATGTAGCAGAGGGAAGATATATTGTTCATATAAAAAACTCTTTTCCAAAAAGCTTAACACTCAATGGTTTAAGAGTGGTAATAGATTGTGCAAATGGGGCAGGGTATAAGGCTGGTCCTACTATTTTAGATGAGCTAGGCGCAGATGTAAAGATTATTGGTAATAATCCAAATGGATACAATATTAATGAGATGTGTGGAGCTATGCATCCAGAAGTTTTAGCTAATTCCGTTAGAGAGTACAGAGCAGATATTGGTATAGCTTTAGATGGTGATGCTGATAGAATTGTTGTTGTAGATGAGAATGGAGATATAGTAGATGGTGATAAACTTATGGGCTCATTGGCAACTTACTTAAATAGTAAAGGAGAGCTTAAAAGTAGAGAGTTTGTAACAACAATTATGAGTAATAAAGCACTCGATGACTACTTGGCTAAGCAGGGTATAAATACCCATAGAAGTGATGTTGGCGACAAAAACGTTGCTACTTTAATGCGTGAAGTTGGAGCAAACTTTGGTGGAGAAGAGAGCGGACATGTTATATTTAGCGACTACTCAGCAACAGGAGATGGTATATTAAGTGGGCTACAAGCACTTGCATATATGGTAGAGAGTGGTAAAAGAGCTAGTGAGATATTTAACCCATTTGAGCTATATCCTCAAGTTAAAGAGAATATAGTAGTATCTAGTAAACCACCATTAGATAGTATCGAAGGGTTAAATAAGTTACAAGAGAGTATAGAGGCTAAAGGTGTTAGACACCTATTTAGATACTCTGGTACAGAAAACAAATTAAGATTACTACTAGAGGGAAGTGATAAAGCTCTTTTAAAAGAGTTAATGAGTCAATCTGTAGAGTTATTTAAAAAGGCTCTTGCGTAATGAGAAAGTTTGCTATATTTCTTTTTGCTATAGTTGGTATATTTATATTAGATCAAAGCTTAAAAGAGATTTTTTTGGCAGGATATGAGTGGCAAAGTAGTTGTATTTCTTTAGAGCTTCATATAAATAAGGGAGTCGCATTTAGCATGTTAAGCTCTTTAGGAGAGTATCTAAAGTGGTTACAGTTGTCTCTAGTTGTGCTACTTGCTTATTTAGCTATTAGTGAAGGTTGGCTTAAAAACTATCCACTAAGTATAGCTTTTGTTGCAGGTGGAGCTTTAGGAAACTTAGTAGATAGATTTACAAAAGAGGGCGTAACAGATTTTGTTTATTGGCACTGTGGCTTTAATTTTGCAGTATTTAACTTAGCAGATGTAATGATAGATTTAGGTATAGGACTAATACTACTACAAGAGTACCTAAAGTATAGAGCAGATAAAAAGAGTAGTTAAGGTTGAGATTTTTAATTTTACTAGTGCTATCTTGCGTAGCTCTTTTCGCAATAGATATTAGACCACCTAGCTATAGTGGTAGTGTTAAGTTTATTAAACAAGAGATATTAAATTATAAGTTTAAAGGGTTTAGCTTTAGTGAGATATCAGACTTAGCTTACGATAAAAAGCGTAAACTCCTATATATGATAAGTGATAAAGGCTCTATGTTCACTTTTAAAGCTGAATTTAGCAGCAACAACTTTAAATTAACTCCACTATCTGCTACTTATTTTAAACGAAAAAATGGTAAAAGACTACGAAAATGGAAACGAGATACAGAGGGTATAGCACTAGATAGCAGGGGTAAAATATTTATAAGTCGAGAGGGTAAACCTAGAGTTACACTATTTAATAAAAATGGTGTTAAAATTAGAAACTTAAAGATACCAAGATCTCTAAAGAGGGTAAAGTTACGATCTAATAATAAATCTTTAGAGTCACTAGCTTACCATAGTGAGTATGGACTTTTAACTGCCTTAGAGTTTCCACCAAAGGGTATTAATATGCACAAACAAACTATATATTCATTAAGTGGAAAGAGATGGAGTTTTAAAACAGAACCATATAAAAATAGTGGTGTTTCTGAAATAGAGGTTACAGATGATGGAAATTTATTAGTTTTAGAGAGAGCCTATAATGGATACTTTGGTAAATTTGTAGTTACTCTTAAAAAAGTCTATACTAAAAAGTGCAAAGGTAGATTTTGTCCGACTAAAAAGATACTTATTATAGATAGAGCCAAAGGGTGGAGAATAGATAATTTTGAAGGCTTAGCAAAAGTTGGTAAAAACAGATACTTAATAATCAGCGACGATAATAATAATTTCTTTCAATCAACAATTTTACTATATATAGAGATTAAAGATTAATTCTCTTCTGTAGCTGGTAGAGATTTCTTACTCTTACCACTTAATTCGCCTATTGATTTAATCTTACTATGTAAGCTTCCATGCCCACTATGTAGACGGTTTTTAGCTTTATCATAAGATATTAAAGCTTGCTGCAACCTAAACTCTACTTGGTTAAACTCTTCTAAAAATAGGGCAAACTTATCATGTAAAGATGCTGCTTCTTTAGATAATTTTACCATATTTTTATCATGATTTGCTAATTTCCATAGTGTAGCTACAGTCTTAAGTGTTGTAAGTAAAGTTGTAGGTGTTACTACTGCAATATTTCGTTCAAATGCATATTCGTAAAGTAGGTTGTCACTATCTAATGCCATTAAATAAGCTGCCTCGATAGGCATAAACATAAGTGTAAACTCAGGTGCTTTAAGAGTGTCTATCATATGATACTGCTTTGATGCAAGATTATCAATATGTCTTTTAACACTTATAATATGTGCGTTTTTAGCTCTTTGCTCCTCCTCTTTTGTAGTAGCTTTTAAGATATCGCTATAGCTATTTAAAGAGACTTTTGCATCGATAATAATATGTTTATTATCTGGTAAAAATAGAGTTACATCTGTTCTTAATTTTCTATCTTCATCTTGATAAGTCTGCTCTCTTTTAAACTCTTTACCCTCTCTAAGACCATACGACTCTAAAGCTCTCTCTAAAATTAATTCACCCCAGTTACCTTGCACTTTATTGTCACCTTTAAGTGCTTTTGTTAATGATTTTGCCTCTTTAGATAGTGAACTACTAAACTCTTTTATCTGTATTAACTCGCCTCTTAGTAGAGCTACAGATTGATTTTGTTCACTATTTAATTTATTTATATGCTCTTTAAAGCCTTTCAACTCTTTATCAAATGGCTCAAGCAGTAGCTTAATTTGCTCTCTATTTACATCTTGAAGGCTCTTTTGTTTACTCTCTAGTAACTCATTAGATAGGTTTTTAAACTCTTTTGTCATCTCATTTTTAATATTTTCTACTACTTCATCTTTTTTATCTAATGCCTCTTGTAAATATTTAACTCTCTCTTGTTCTACTCTAAGATTCTGTAGTTCGCTACTACTATCTTCTATTTTTTTATTAAGTTCGTCAATTTTTTCACTTTTACTCTTAACTTCTGCTTCTAACTCGGTAGCTATATTGCGTAACTTGTCATTAGTCTCTTTGGCTTTTTCTTTCCACTCTTTACTGCAGTCACTACCAAATGTACTCCATTTTATCGACTTAAATAAATAGATTGCTACAGTGATAAAAAGTATAAAATATAGTATTTTTTCCATAATTTTGTAATTAATCCCTCTTTTTATTCACAATTTTAGCTATAATTAGTTAAAAAAGGGGTATATGATGGGTTTTTCTAATATTATTTTACTTATTTTAATAGTTGCCGCTATCTACATGGTAATGGCTTATAATAACCTAGTAGGGCTAAAGCAGAGGCTACTTTCGGCTTGGTCAGATATAGAGGTTCAGTTAAAAAAGAGATATAATCTTATTCCAGCACTTGTAGATACAATTAAAGGTTACACAAAACATGAAAGTGAAACTTTAGAGAACGTTATTAAAGCAAGAAATATGGCTTTAAATGCGCAAACAACTAATGATGTAAATAGAGCAGAAACAATGTATAAAAGTGCTGTTAGTGGTCTATTTGGTCTTAGCGAAGCATATCCAGATTTAAAGGCTAATGAAAACTTTATTAATCTACAAAATCAACTACAAACTATAGAGAGCGATATAGAGAGTTCAAGAAGATACTACAACGCTACGGTTCGCGATTTTAATGCTAAAATAGAGTCATTTCCAGAGATTTATATTGCAAAACAGTTTAGCTTTACACCTTATGAATACTTTGAGATAGATAAAACAATAGAGGCAGATGTTTATAAAATGCCAGATATAAAGCTATGAGAAGACTCCTTTTACTCCTGCTTTTTACTTTAACTCTTTTTGGTGAAAGAATTGAGTTATATAGGAGTAATATTATATTTGTTGATAATAGTAAAGTTAGTGTAGAGGAGAGTATTAATTATAATTTTGAGCATGTCAGACACCATGGAATATATAGAGATATTCCAAAAAATAACACTAAACTTAAAAACTTACGAATCTATCAAAATAACTCTTTAGTAAAACATAAACTAACTAATAACAGAGATTTTTGGCGTATTAGAATTGGTGACCCACGCTATTATGTAGGTGGTTTAATAAATTATACTTTAAAGTATAATCTAGAGGGTATGATTGTTAGAGATACTAAAGATAAAAACTTTTTTGCTTTTGATTTAGTAGGTACAGGCTGGAAGAAGCCGATAAAAGAGGCGATAGGTAGAGTATATCTTCCAAAAGAGATTCAGGGTAGAGTTACGATAAAAGCATTTAAAGGTTCATTTGGCTCGACTGTAAAAGCTAAATATATAGATTATGGAAAATATATCGAGACTAAAGCATATAATCTTGCACCAGGAGAGGGGCTTACCCTATATATAGAGTTTGATAAATCTTTAATGAGTGTAAGTAAAAAACTAAGTAATAAATATTATATGCAACCCATATACTACCTATTTTTAGCGCCAATATTTACACTTTTTTACTTTATTGCCAAGAGGTTTCATCTATTTTCAAATATAGGTTCAATTGCTCCAAAATATAGACCATTAAAAGATTTAACAATTATGGAGGCAGGTTTATTAAAAGACAACTTCGTTGATTTCGAAGAGATAAAACCTGCAATATTAGAGCTTGCAAATTTAGGCTATCTAAAGATTGAAGAGGATAGTGAGGGTCTATTTTTAGTTAAAGTTAAACAGAGCGATAACTACCTTAGTAGTGAACAAAAATTAGTTTTTAATGAGATATTTTCATATAGTGATGTAATACCGTCGAGCAAATTAAAGCTACATAGCTCTCTATTTGAGAGATTAAAAGAGACTCTACACACCTCTATTGTAGATAAAGGTTACTTCTCTAAATCTATTAAAAACTCTCGAGAAGGCTTTACATTTGCTGCATTTGGGCTTGGTGCATTAACTCTTAGTGCTTTTGCTTACTATATCTTTAAAGATAGTGGAGTAGATATTTTAATACCAACAGCTGTTGCTTTAGTTTTTGTACTCTTAGGTATTGTAAATTTAGCTAATGCATTTAGAACAAAAGAGTATAGTGGTATATTATTCAATATAATTTGGGTTCTATTCTCATCTGTTTTTTTACTATCTGCTCTTGGTAATAAAGATATAGCTATCTCTTTACTTCTAATGGTTGCTATTATTGCTGTTGGTAGTTATCTCATTTATAGAAGAATGAATACATTAACAATAAGAGGAGAACTAGCAAAACGCCATCTACTAGGTCTTAAAGAGTTTATAGATAAAGCAGACAAAGATAAGATAAAGTACTTCTTACAAGAAGATAAGAGATACCTAGACAAGATGTTACCATATGCACTCTTATTTGGCTTAAATAAGCATTGGTTAGAGTTATATGAAGAGCTAGATACTCCTACTCCAGAGTGGTACGATGGAAGCTTTAGTAATTTTACTTCTATAGATTTTGAACCAACATCATGGAGTGATAGCTATGCAACAGATAGTATTAGCTCTTCACCATCAATTGATATTGGAGAGTTTGAGAGTTTTGGAGACTTTGGAGGTGGTGGCTTTGGAGGTGGAGGTGGAGATAGCTGGTAGCACCTCTAAGCTCTATTATAATTTTTCTTATCAAGAATAGAATAATTTTTGATATTATGATATAATAAGTTATTATAAAAAAAGATAAGGATTAATATGAAAATAGTATTTTTAATTACATTTTGTACACTTATTTTAAATGCAAATATATCAGAAGATGGTAAAAAACTTTATGACGATGCAAACTGTAAAAAATGCCATTTAGATGGTGCTAAATTTGACCCTAACTCTATAAAAAAAGAGGGTTTAACATCTAAAATAAAAGATAAGAGTGGTATCCATAAGTGGGTTGTAAGTTGCGATAGTTTTTTTAGTATAGGCTGGTTTCCAGAAGAGCATGATAGTGTCACAGAGTACCTAAATAGGGTCTACTACAAATATGATACTAAGAGTAAAAAAAGTAAATAATTGTTAATTATCTGACTTTTTTCACAATATTATAGTATAATACTTTCTAAAATAGAAAAAAAGGAGAGGGTATGGTAAAAAAATTACTACTAGTTTGCATATTAGCTTTTTCAACAACTGCATTATTTGCAGAGAGCAATAGTAGCAAAAGTGAAGATAGTAATAAAAGTGGTAGCAGTGCATCTATAGATGCTGCATTTAAACTCTTTAAAGTTATGAAACAAGATGTTGGATCACAAAAAGCAGTTAGCTATGCTACTAAAAGATTAATTAGTGCCAATAAAAACTTTAAAAATATAGAGCCAAAGATAAAAGATTTTTATCAAAAATATATTGGTTGGAGTGCTGTAAAAAATGATTTAGCTAAGTTATATACAAAGTATTACTCAATAGATGACTTAAATAATTTGTCTAAATTTTACGAAACTAAAACTGGTCAAAAAGTTCTATTAACTATGGGTAAATTGTCGTATGAAGGACAAGTTCTTATTCAAAATAGAGTTAAAACTCATCTCTCTGAACTTAAATCTATTTTAGATGCGGCTACTAGTAGTGACACTAATAAAACTAAAACTATAAAAAAAGAGCAAAAGAAGTAGATAAGTTCTTCTTTTGTTACACCTCTTTATAAGCAAATTTTAAAACTACCCCTTAACACTTTTTCGATATACTAATTTAATTTTAATTAATAAGGTACAATATAAATGAACTACTTTGCAAAAAGAATAATTCCTTGTTTAGATGTTGACAATGGTCGTGTTGTTAAGGGTGTAAATTTTGTTGGATTAAGAGATGCTGGAGATCCAGTAGAGGTTGCAAAAAGATATAACCAAGAGGGTGCAGATGAGATTACTTTTTTAGATATTACTGCCACCCACGAGAAGAGAAAAACAATTGTAGATATTGTAAAAGAGGTTGCTAAAGAGGTATTTATTCCACTAACAGTTGGTGGAGGAATTAGAGAACTAAGTGATATATATAATCTTCTAAATGTTGGATGTGATAAGGTTAGTATGAATTCTGCTGCCATTAAGAGAGCAAATTTTATAGATGAGAGTGCAAAAAGATTTGGTAGCCAATGTATAGTTGTAGCAATAGATGCAAAAAGAGTGGGTGAGGGCAAGTGGCATATATTTACCCATGGTGGTAGAAATGATACAGGAATGGATGCTATAGAGTGGGCTAAAGAGGCATACAATAGAGGTGCAGGTGAATTACTAGTAACAAGTATGGATAGCGACGGAACAAAAGCTGGCTTTGATAATCAATTAAATGCAAAAATTGCAGAAGTTGCAAAAATACCAATTATTGCTAGTGGGGGTGCAGGAACAATGGAACATATAAAAGAGAGTTTTACTATTGGTAAATCTGATGCTGCACTAGCTGCATCTATTTTTCACTTTAAAGAGATAGATATTATGGAACTTAAACACTACCTAAAAGAGCAAGGAATTGCAGTAAGGATATAAAATGATAGTATGCGCAGGAGATATAGAACAATTTAGTTTTGCTACACCTATTGGAATTGGTATGGTAAATGCTGCTACAAACTTAACTAGAATTTGCATTATGAACCCACCAGAGTTTATACTTTTTGTTGGAACTGCAGGTAGTTATGGAAATAGTAATATTTTTGACATAGTATATAGTAAATCAGCATCTAATTTAGAGCATGCTTTTTTTAATAAATGTGGATATACACCGATAGATAATTTAATCGTTGCAGATGATATTGTAACTACTAAAAATAGTGAAGTTTTAAATAGAGCCGTAGAGAGTAAAAGTGTTTCACGTGAAACAATAGTAAACTCTTCTAACTATATTACTACATCTAAAGATATATCATCTTTAGCAATTAAGAGTGGTTTAGGTTTGGAAAATATGGAGTTTTTCTCTGTTGTGAGTGTTGCCAAAGAGTTTAATATTCCAGTTGGTGGAGTATTTATTGTTACAAACTATTGTGACGAAAATGCACATAGAGATTTTACTACAAATTTAAAAGAGGCAATAGCAAAGTTAGAAGAGCATATAAAGAGTAGGGTACTTAAGTGAAAAAACATATATTAGATTACAGAGAAAAAGATTTAGAAGAGCTAGTAAAACCAAAATTTAGAGCAAAACAAATATATGGTTGGATATATAATAAAAGAGTAGAAAGCTTCTCTAGTATGAAAAACTTACCAAAAAATTTAATTGAAGAGCTTGATAATAACTTTACAATATATAGCTCTAAAATAGTATCTAAACAGCTTAGCACTGATGGTTCTATTAAGTATCTTTTTCAACTACATGACAACCATACAGTAGAAGCAGTACTTTTGTTAATGCGTGACAAGCAGTACAATGAAGATGGCACCATAAAGCACTTAGAGAAGTTTACAGTTTGTGTCTCTAGTCAAGTTGGTTGTAAAGTTGGATGTGCATTTTGTCTAACTGCAAAAGGTGGATTTATAAGAGACCTAGGTGCTGGTGAAATTGTTGAACAAATTTTACAAATATATAAAGATAACAATATAGAGTCAAACCGCCGTGTCAATATTGTTTATATGGGTATGGGTGAACCTCTAGATAACTTAAGTAACTTAGCACAAGCTATAAAAGTATTTAGTGACTTAGATGGCTTAAATATTGCACCACATAGACAAACTGTTTCTACATCTGGTCTGAGTGCCAAAATAGATAGATTAGCAAAAATGGATTTAGGCATAAATTTAGCTATATCTCTACATGCTGTAGATGACGAATTAAGAGAGCAACTTATGCCTATTAACAAGGCTTACAATATTGCTTCTGTTATAGATTCGGTAAGAAGATTTCCGATAAACTTAAGAAAAAAAGTTATGTTCGAGTACCTTGTAATTAAAGATGTAAACGATGATTTAGCTAGTGCAAAAAAATTAGTCAAATTATTAAATGGCATACAAGCCAAAGTAAATTTAATACTATTTAATCCTCACGAAGGAGGGGAGTTTAAAAGACCAGATTTAAAAGATGTAATTAACTTCCAGGAGCACCTACTCTCTAAAGGTTTAATATGTACTGTTAGAGAATCAAAAGGTTTAGATATTAGCGCTGCATGTGGGCAATTAAGAGAACAAAATTTAAAGGATCAAAATGACTAATTTAGATATTGCATTATATACAATTGTTGGTTTAACTATAGCTGTTGCTGTTATAGCTTTTATAAGAGTAGCACTTAAAGATAATAAATAGAGCAATATTGTTTCACGTGAAACAATCTCTATAGAGTAGTTAATAGACTTGCTTCTTGTATAACCTTATAAGTTGAAGATACTATTTACTCTATATTAAATGTTATTAAATAGACTCGAACCCCTAGACTAAGTAAAGAGTTATTTAGATAAAAGATTATACTCAATTTTAAGTTACAAAATGTCTAGTATAATATCTTAACATTTGAGGTATATATACTATCTATTTTAGCTCTAAAATCTACTAAACTTTTTATACTGTATATATTTTCTAGAGTAAAATATAATCTATTTGCATGCAACATAAGCCTAAGAGCACCACTATGTTTTACTCTATCTTCACTAGATAAAGACTCCTCTAAATATCTTTCTGAAAATTCATAACTTCTACCATACAGAGGATCACCGACAATAGGATGTTTCACGTGAAACAAATGAACTCTAATTTGATGTGTCCTTCCAGTAAACGGTGTAATCTCTAGTAGAGATATATCTTTAGTAGGGTTGTATAGTAATTTTTTAAAGTGTGTAGTTGCAACTTTACCATCTATATTTATCTCTACCTTATGTTTAGAAGTAGAGTAGTCATCTCTAATTTTAATAGGCTTGTCAACAATAAATTCATCTTCTGTATTGCCAAATACCCAAGCTAGATAACTCTTGTTAATCTCTTTTTTTTCAAACATTCCCTTTAGCTTTATTTCACTATCTCTATTTGTACTAGCAAGCAAAAGTCCTGATGTCTCTTGGTCTATTCTGTGTACACCATTAGATTTTTCATTACCAAATGTACGAATTTCATCTAAAAGAGAGTAGGGGGTTAATACTCTACTTGGGTGAACCAACAAGCCACTAGGTTTATCAAAAACCATAAAATCTTTAGTAGTAAATATAGGTTTTAAACCTTTAGATTTTGGTAAGAAACGAAGTACTTTTATACTACCTATTATCTTTTGATTTTTAATAGATATTGTTTTGCCATTACAAATTAGCCTACCTTTATCTATAATTTTTTGAGCCTCGCGTAACTCTATATTGTATCTATCAATCAAAACTCTAAAGGCAATTGTAGGAGTATTAATTACAAACTCATCAAAACCAAACGGCATATAAACCCTTTTTTAGTATAATAATATCTAAAAAAGTTAAGGGTTTGTTATGGTAGATAGATACGCACGCGAAGAGATGAAGAGTAAATGGACAATGCAAGCAAAATATCAAGCTTGGTTAGATGTAGAGTTAGCAGTTGTAAAAGCTTGGAATAAACTAGGGCTTATACCAGACGAAGATGCAAAAAATATTGTAGACAATGCAGCCTTTAGCGTAGAGCGTATTGATGAGATAGAGGCTATCACAAGACACGATTTAATAGCATTTACAACAAGTGTATCTGAGAGCCTTGGCGAAGAGAGCAGATGGTTTCACTATGGAATGACAAGCTCTGATACAGTAGATTCTGCTGTAGCTCTACAGATGAGAGACTCTCTAAACCTTATTATAGAAGATGTTAAAATGGTAATAGAGTCTATCAAAAAAAGAGCATTAGAGCACAAAATGACTCTAATGGTAGGTAGAAGCCACGGCATCCACGGAGAGCCAATAACCTTTGGATTGGTATTAGCAGTCTGGTATGATGAAATGAAACGCCACCTAGAGAACCTAGAGCAGACACTAGAGGTAATTAGCGTTGGGCAAATAAGTGGGGCAATGGGTAACTTTGCACACGCACCACTTGAACTAGAAGAGTATGCAATGGCAGAGCTTGGTCTAAAACCTGCACCAGTTAGCAACCAAGTAATCCAAAGAGACAGATATGCAAGATTAGCTACAGCCTTAGCACTACTAGCTAGTTCAATAGAAAAATTTGCAGTAGAGATAAGACACCTTCAAAGAACAGAAGTTTACGAAGCAGAAGAGTTTTTTGCAAAAGGGCAAAAAGGTAGCTCTGCAATGCCACACAAAAGAAACCCAATTCTAACAGAAAACATAACAGGCTTAGCCAGAATTATCAGAGCATACGCAAACCCAGCAATGGAAAATGTAGCCCTTTGGCACCAAAGAGATATTAGCCACAGCTCAACAGAGAGATTTTGGCTACCAGATAGCTTTATAACAACAGACTTTATGCTACACCGCTTCAACAGCGTAATTAGCAAACTAACAGTAATGCCAGAGAATATGATGAAAAACCTAAACCTAACGGGAGGCTTGGTATTTAGCCAAAGAGTTCTATTAGAGTTACCAAAAGCAGGAGTAAGCAGAGAAGATGCATATAAAATTGTGCAAAGAAACGCAATGAGAGTTTGGGAAGAGATACAACAGGGCAAACCAACTACAAACGAAAAAGGCGAGAGCCTATATCTACAATATCTATTAAGCGACGAAGAGCTAAGAAGCAAACTAAGCGAAGAGCAAATAAGAGAGTGCTTCAATTTTGACTACTACACCAAAAATGTAGATAAAATATATGAAAGAGTATTCAAAGATTAAGAATCATTATCAAAACCCTAAAAGAGCAGAAAACTTTTTCTCTCTAGCAAATTTAAAAGCAAAAAGTAGAAAGCCCAAAGCTTTTTACTAAAATCTGATACCCATATTTTACCAAAAAAACACAAACCCAAATAAACTCACCTAATAAGCCCATAAATAACTTTTAACTACTTTGCCCTACCTTGGTATTAAATTTTAATTTAAATTGCTTATTTTGGCTTTACAATTTACTATTTATAATATGATATTAGCGCAAATAAAAGGTTGTATATAAAAATTAAGTTTTTATATCGACTATATTGTTTTATCAAATTGTAAGCATAGTTTAGTAATTTTAAACTCCACAAACTTATCATTTAGCACTTCATCTAATTTATCTTTTTTAGTTATAATTAATCTATAAGAAAAAAGGGGAGGGGAAAAATGGCAAGAACCAGACCATCAAAAGAAAAAATATATATCAACAGAAAACCCGATTCTAGTATAAAAGCGTTGCTCTCTGCTAAAACACCTAAGTTTATAGCACTTCATGCCAAGGGTGGTTCGGGGAAAAGTACTCTTTTAAAGAAGTTTATGGATTATGAAGAGTATG
>CAMZLH010000005.1 GCA_947311565.1 uncultured Nitratifractor sp. | reverse complement strand
CTCAAATCACTTATTCAAGTCGCTTACTCAAGCCACTCTGTGTTTGTGAGGCGTATTATAGGGAAAAAATTATCCTTTGTCAAGAGTTTTTGTTGAATAATTGAAAAAAAAGTGAAAATAATTAAATTAACCTACTTAAGTAAAATAAAGTTATGAAAAATGACTATTTAAATCTAATTAATAGATAGAAGATGGTTTAAGGTTATATATTTAGATATTATAAGAGTAAAAATAATAGGTGATAAAAAGATTAAAAGAGTTTTAAATAGATATAGAGTTTAAGATGAGAGATTATATATAGTATATAGTAAGCAGATGAGATTAAATCTCTTCTGCTTCTTGCACATCGTATAAAATATCATCCATTGGGTGTCTATACATTGGCATTGCAAGTCTCTTCTCATCAAGTACATGACCAATAAAGCCGATACTTCTACCAACAATAAAGAATGCATTTAGTGTTCCAGACTCGATAAACTCATTTATCTCCTCTTCTGCGTAACCTAAAGCTCTCCACATATCAACCATTAAGATACCTATAGTTCCATCAACATTTAGAATTAGGTTCTCTTTTTTACTTGTAGTTAGTGCCTCTACAGTTTTAGCATAGTCAAGTAGTGGTGTACTTGGGAAATGCTCAGCTGCGAAGTTCATTAAACCTGTCACTCTTAGGTCTGGGTTCTTAAGAGATTTAATTCTATGCCCAATTCCTGGAATTGGTACACCCTCGCCTTTCATGTATTTTAAGAACTCTGCTGGTGTTAAGTTGTTATCATCTGCATATTTAAAGTATTTAGCAGCACCATCAATTGCTCCTCCAAATCTTGGTCCAATTGTTAAAAGTCCTGTTACTAATGCTTCTACAACACTTTTACCTGCTCTTGCTGTTACTTTTGCATTATGTGCTCCCGAAACTGCTGGTCCATGATCTGCAACTGTTTTAATTACTGTCTCAATAAACTCTGTTGCCCATTTTGGATACTGTTTTTTGAACCATAGAAGTGAAATAACATCGCCAATACCCTTACCTGTATCTGGAGTTGCAACGCTAGAGATTGGGAATCCTGCATATGTTGCCTCTTCTCCTCTATCATCAGAGATTGTACAGATAAACTGCTTAGGTCTTCTAACCTTTGGAACTCTATTAATATCTGCTTCAGGTATTGCACCTAAATTAAGAGATTCGTAAACCTCTTTAATTTTAGCTGGTAAGTCGTTGAAAGTATCTGGAACATGAATTCCTGCTTCTTTCATTGCATTGTTTTTATACTCAGCTGTCTCCATTTCGCCATTTGCAGACGCTCCTGCGTGACCAAACTGAACACCACTATCGTAATGTTTTGCAATTGTACCAATACACCATGCAATAATTGGTTTAGTAATTTTGCCACTTTTAACAGCTTCGATTACTTTGTACTCTTCTGTACCACCAACTTCTCCAAGTAAAATCATATATTTTACATCTGGGTTCTCTTGCATTCTTAGAAGATTGTCAATAAATACTGAACCAACAAATCTATCACCACCAATTGCAACACCCTCTGCAATACCGTCTGCATTAATAGCAATGATATTAGATAGCTCATTAAACAATCCACCAGATCTAGTTACAAGACCACAACTACCTGAACGGTGAAGTTTAGAGTTGATAATGTTATCAATTGTACCACCAATATTTGCAATTTTAAATGCACCTGGGCTTATTGCACCAACTGTTGCTGGTCCAATTACTGTTACATTTTTCTCTCTTGCTGTTTGGTTCATTCCTCTTGCTAGTCTCTCGGGAATACCCTCTGCAGTAATCATGATAGTTTTAAATCCACCAATTTCAAGAGCTTCCATTGTTACATCGTAAGCTGTTCTAAAAGATGCAAAGTTTAGTAAAACATCAGCCTGTGGCTGTGCGTCTTTTGCTTCTGCTGTACTCTTATATAGAGGAACCATAATCTCATCGCCACCCCAGAAGAACTTTTCGAACTTGTTGCCCGAAGTTGGTGCTACAATAGCAGCTACTGATGGTGTCTCTCTCTTTATTGTATAGTCATAATCTAACATTCTTTGGATTGCTGTTTTGTTGTTGTTCCAAAAAATTGCTTGTGTATCTTTTGTAAATAATTTAGACATACTTCTTCTCCCTACTTCTCTAGTGCCATACGCACGATATCTGTAACATGCGTTTCAGGTCCGTAAACCTCAATATCTAAACCTAATCTATCAGCTGCTTCTTTAATATCTTTTAAGCCCTTCTCATAGTTTGGTCCACCACGACGAACAAAGATTTTTGTATTGTGTGCCTTTAGCTTGCCTGCATAGTTTTCAAATGCTTGGATAATACCAGTAAATGTTTTTGCAACATCTGTAAAGTTTGCAATTGCACCACCAATAATTAAAATTTTACCTCTAGGGTCTTCGTGTCTTGTCATTAAATCGAAAATCGTCTCTGCATAGAACTTAGTCTCTCCAGTAGTTGGACCACCTGAGTACTCACCATAGTTTGCTAAATCTTCAATGCCTGCCATATCTGCAATTGTATCTGCATATACAACAGAAGCACCACCACCTGCAACCATTGTCCAGATTCTAGCCTCTGGCTTAAGAAGTGTAAGTTTAAGTGAAGCACCTGTTTTTGCATCTGCCTCTTCTATCGCTAAAACCTCTGGAGACTTCTCTTCCATACCAAATGATGTTGGGAACTCAACATCGCCCCACTCTTCTGCCATCATAAACCCTGCAGTGTCATCAAGCTTTGCAACCATATCTAGAAGCTCAACTTTGTTACCCTGAAGAACAAATGGGTTAATCTCTAAATATGCAAAATTTAATTCACGATAAGCTTTAAAGAAACCAATAGCAAACTTTGCAAAGTTCTCTTTATCTTCAGCTTTTACATCTGCTGGAATATTTGCTTCAATTTTTTTAGCAATTTCTTCTTCTGTAGCTGTAATTGGGAAAGCCACTTCTGTTACTTTTTCATCCCAGCCCTCTTCTACTTCCATACCACCCTCTGCAGACATATATAAAACATCATCATCGCCAACACAAGTTGCAGATATATAGTACTCTTCACTTTGATCATGTGGAGTAAATGGCTCAACAATAAAGTGTGTTAAAAAGTCAATACTAGCATCGCCTTTTGGCTCATCGCCATCAAACGAAAAGAAAACCTCTTGTTTCTCTCCACCCTTTTCATCTATCCAGCTAGAAGCTTTATCTAAAGATACATCTCCTGGCTTAGAGTCTCTAAAAAGAACTAATCCATTCTTACCTCTTTTACCAAAAAGCATATCTGGTTTTGCAACCAAAGCCTTCTCTTTTAACCAACTTTTACTATCTGCAGCTTCATTTAACTCTGCACCATTTTGTATTAATACTGTCTCATAAGAATAAGTAAATTCTGGAAAATACTTATCCCAATGTCTAGCTAATATAGATTTTGCGTCATACTCTCTAATCGCTTTTTGAGCCATTGAGTTCTCCTTCATAAAGATTATGCAAGTATGATATCATCAGATTTATTTAAAGTAAGTCATAGATAGTAAAAAGTTATTTAGATAATAGTTTTTTTGTGTATTTTAGAAACAATTTTAATCACACTTTTTTATTCCATAATAGAGATACAGATTTTTTTTTCTACTACCTATTTCATCTTTACACTTATTATTAGTACTATTAAGGCTGTTTGCAATATCTTTTACCTCATATATTCTGCTATCTAAAAGTAAGCTACTACTTGGATATAATTTATATAATGGATAGTGAAAAGTAATTATAAGTGTCTCTAAAAGTAGCACTGCTAATACGATTTTACATATAGTATAGTAATTTTTTCTAAACTGAGGCAACCTAACTACTATAGAGCTTCTAAAACTAACAATAACTAAAGGTAAAACTATAGTTAAATATGGTGCGAAGTCTGTAACTTTTATCTTCTGTCTAATCGATAATATAAGCGACACTACAAAAGCAACTAATGAAATATACCAAACTAGATCTCTATCTTTATCGATTGAAACTTTATACAACGAATAGATAATAGCAATAAATAGAAGAGGAGAAAATATTGCAGCATATATACCAATTAACTCAACTAAATGACCTTTTGGAACACCATCTACTCCATACTTTGCCTCTACAGCTATAATAATAAATAGTAAAACTGTTAATAGTACTAACCAGAAGCGTTTATCTCTATATGCATATAATATAACTGCAATATATAAGACAAATTGTGCTGTATGTGTGAATAAAAGTAACACTAATGATAAAACCTCTAAGCTTTTAATATCTTTATTATATGAATAGATAAATAGAAGTGTTAAAAAAATTGGCAAAGTTGCATAATTAACTAATATAAAAGATAAAAAAATACCTGGCGTTAGTAAGAAAAACAAAATTGCTAAGTTATAGTAGCTATCAAACTCTTTAAAGTAATCCTTTAAAAGATCTATATATAGATATAAAATAGCTATTGCTAATATAAAAAATGGCAACCTAAGTAGTTCTACATTGATGCTATAATTATATATTAATTTAACAATATATGAGTCTATATTAAACTCTCTACTAAAGAGTATATTAGCTTCAGAGTAGCTAAATGGAGTAATCGAGAGTAAAAAAAGCACTAAAAGAGAGTATATAACAATAAAAATTAATACCGCTCTTTTAGATAGATTACACTCTCTCATTTTTTCTAAAGTGATAAAAAGTTATCTAATATTTTATGCCCAAACTGGCTTTTTATAGACTCTGGATGAAACTGAACTCCATAGATTGGTCTATCTTTTATCTGGAGTGCCATTATCTCTCCATCATCTTCACTTAAAGCAGTTACTTCGATCACATCTGGTTTGCTATCTTTTTCTACAACTAAAGAGTGATATCTAGTAGCCGTAAAGGTCTCTGTTACTTCGTTAAAAATTGGGGTATCTTTTAAACGCTTAACCTCCGAAGTCTTACCATGCATCATATTATTAGCACGAACCACTTTTGCTCCAAATGCCTGCGCAATACTTTGATGTCCCAAACATACTCCAAAAAGTGGAATAGAGTCTTTAAACTCATTAATAACATCTAGTGTTACACCAGCATCGTCTGGCGTAGATGGACCAGGAGATAGTATAATCTTTTGAGGATTTAGCTCTTTTATCTCATCTATAGTTAGTTCATCATTTCTAATTACCTTTAAATCTGCACCTAACTCTTTACAATACTGCACAATATTATATGTAAAACTATCATAATTATCTATCATTAAAATCATATTTTTCCTTACTACTTATTCTCTAAAATATTACCTCTACCCTTATCTAAGAGTTTAGCTATAGCTTTTTTAACATCTTTATCGCTATTTTCATCACCTATTATATCTAACATTTTACTAATATTTTGATGTTTAAGCTTAAGATCCTCCAAATAGACCTCTTGCTGTAGCTCTTTCTCTCTTAATTTCTCTTCATATTTTCTTTTTGCTATTAAACTTAAATATTTAAATATTAACCATACAATTAAAATTAAAGCTATCATAATAGTTGCAACTTTATAAAATGAGCTCTCTTTCTCTTTTATCTTAAGCTCTGTTTGACTCTTTATAGACTCTATAGAGAGAGTTTTATTACTATCAACTATACTCTTTTTTAACTCTATATTGGCTAACTCTTTTTTAGATTTTATCTCTAACTCTTTTAATCTCTGCTCTTTTGAGGCATCTATAGTTGCTAACTTAGTTACACTACCCTCTTTTAGCTTCTCCAATTCTAACTTATTTTTATTATTTAATTTAAGTACTCTCTCATCTTTATTGTCAACTTTTTTAGTTTTTAAAACTGATATTTTGGGGTTATTTGAATTTAAATCTTTTGTCTTCGCTACACTTGTTTCATTACATCCAGAGATAAATACTGCAAGCAATACTACTATTAAATTTCTCATTTTTTTTCCTAATTTATCTTTATAAAACATATTATACTATTAAAACATAATATTTTTTTGCTATAATCGCTCTTAAAACTAAAATATGTGGAGCTTTTTAATGAAAATAAGCGGTGCACAGATGGTTTGCGAAGCCATCAACCTAGAGAGTGTAGATTTTGTTTTTGGCTACCCAGGTGGCGCAATAATGAATGTTTACGATGAGATATATAAACAAGATGGATTCAAGCACATCTTAACAAGACACGAGCAAGCAGCTGTGCATGCTGCAGATGCATATGCCAGAGTAAGTGGAAAAGTTGGTGTCGCTATGGTTACTAGTGGTCCAGGGTTTACTAATGCAGTTACAGGTATTGCAACTGCATATACAGACTCTACACCTCTTGTAGTAATTAGTGGGCAGGTACCTCTAGCACTTATTGGAACAGATGGGTTTCAAGAGGTAGATGCTGTTGGTATTAGCCGCTCTTGTACAAAGCACAACTACTTAGTAAACGATATAAATGAGCTTCCACGTATATTAAAAGAGGCTTTTTATATTGCTAAAAGTGGTCGTCCAGGTCCGGTACTTGTAGATATTCCTAAAGATATTACTAGTGAGATTGCAGAGTTTAAATATCCTGATAGTGTAAATATACCTACTTATAAACCAAGCTATAATGGAAATAATCGCCAAATAAAAAAGGCAGTCGATGCTATTTTAGAAGCTAAAAAGCCACTTCTATATATCGGTGGTGGAACAGTTTTAAGTAATGCATATCAAGATGTTAGAGAGTTTGCAACACTTACTGGTATTCCTGCTGTTGAGACACTTATGGCTAGAGGCGTAATGGGTGATAGCAACGAACTACTAATAGGAATGTTAGGTATGCATGGCTCTTACGCTGCAAATATGGCAATGAGTGAAGCAGACTTAATAATATCTCTTGGTGCAAGATTCGACGATAGAGTAACAGGTAAACTTAGCGAATTTGCAAAGTATGCCGATATTATACATATAGATATAGATCCAGCAAATATAGGTAAAATTGTAGATGTTGACTACCCTATTGTTGGAGATGTAAGAACAGTAGTAGAGAAAATTACCGATTCTATTAAAGATAAAATAAAACCACAAAGATATGAGGTTTGGAGAGATATATTAAAAAGATATAACGAAGTTCATCCACTAACATTTGAAGACTCTAACGATGTAATTAAACCACAATGGGCTATCAAAAGAGTTGGAGAACTTATTGGAGAAAAAGCAACTATTACATCAGATGTTGGACAACATCAGATGTGGGCAGCACAATTTTATCCATTCGATAGACCAAGACAGTGGATAAACTCTGGTGGACTTGGAACAATGGGCTTTGGGCTACCAGCAGCAATTGGTGCAAAGGTTGCAGACTCAGAAAAAATAGTTGTTAATGTAACTGGAGATGGATCTATATTAATGAATGTTCAAGAACTTGTAACTGCATCTGAGTATAAAATTCCAGTTATTAATGTAATACTTAACAACCACTTTTTAGGTATGGTTAGACAGTGGCAAACATTCTTTTACGACAAAAGATATAGCGAAACAGATCTAAGCTACCAACCAAACTGGAAAAAGCTAGCTGAAGCTTGTGGAGGTATAGGATACGATGTAACTACTAAAGAGGAGTTTGATGCAGCTATTAAAGACTCTATAGAGAAAAATCAAGTTTCATTTGTAAATGTTGCTGTGGATAGATTTGAAAATGTTCTACCAATGGTTCCAGCTGGTGGAGCACTATATAATATGATGTTAGAGTACAAGGAAAGATAATGCAAAAAGTAAGAAGAGTAATTTCAGTAGTTGTTCAAAATGAAGCACAAGTACTAGCTAGAGTCTCTGGGCTTTTTGCAGGTAGAGGATATAATATAGACTCTTTAACAGTAGCTTCTATTCCAAATAGCGATATGTCTCATATTACTATTGTAACACGTGGAAGCCAAAGAGTAATAGAGCAAATTACCAAGCAACTACACAAAATAATACCTGTCTATAAAGTTGTAGAGCACTCTAGTATGGTTGAAAAAGAGATGGTTTTAATTAAATTTCCTCTTAATGAAAATGTAAATATAGCAAATATCCAAGCACTATTTGAGGCATATAATGGCTCTATAGTAAATGCTAGCGATAAAATGATAATTGCAATGGCAGCAGATGAGTCTAAAAGAATAGACCACTGTGTAGAAGCTGCAAGTATCTATAAACCTATAGAGGTAGTCAGAAGTGGTGTTGTAGCTATGGAGAGACAATGAAAAGAGCACTACAGGATATAACTAAAGAGATAGATATAGAGTGTAGCACTAATATAGAGATAGAAAACTTAGCCACACTAAAAAACTCTATTAAGAGCTCTTTAAGCTTTTTTCATGACAAAAAGTATCTAGCCGATTTAAAAACAACAAAAGCAGCTGCTGTAATTTTAGAAGAGCAGTATGCTAATGAACTTCCAAGTGGAGTTATTGCACTAGTTACACCCAATCCTTACAAGAAAATGGCAGAGGCTACAGAGCTTTTTGCATATAAGCCAACAACTAAAACTTTTGAACCAAAAGTAGATGCAACAACACAACTTTGCGACTCTGTAAGATGTGGCAAAGATGCAACAATTGGCGCAAACAGCGTAGTGATGTCAAATGTATTTATTGGAGAAAATGTAAGCATAGGCGAAAACTGCATAATATATCCAAATGTTACAATATACCACAATACAAAAATTGGCAACAACTGCATAATTCATAGTGGAACAGTCATCGGAAGTGATGGATTTGGATTTGTAAGTAGAGACAACTCTAATATAAAGTTTTATCAAATAGGTAATGTAATAATAGAAAATTTTGTAGAAATTGGCGCAAATACTACAATAGATAGGGCAACTCTTGGCTCTACAATAATTAAATCTCATGCAAAGTTAGATAACTTAATACAAGTAGGTCATAACTGTGAAATTGGAGAGTACTCTATAATAGTATCTCAAGTTGGTCTATCTGGCTCTACTAAACTTGGTATGGGTGTTGTAATGGGTGGGCAAAGCGCAACTGCTGGGCACTTAAAGATTGGAGACAAAGCTATGATTGCAGCAAGAGGTGGTGTAACAAAAACTCTAGATGGTGGTAAAATATATGGTGGTTTTCCTGCTGTAGATATAAGATTATGGCGAAAAACACAAGCTGCACTAATGAGACTAGTTAAAAAAAAATAGATTTAAATTTATTTTAAACCTAAAATGATAAAACTATAAGAAAACGGAGATTAAAATGAGCATATTAAAAATAGGTAAATATGAGTTTAATAGTAGATTAATAGTTGGTAGTGGAAAGTATAAAGATTTTCAAACAACTTACGATGCAACAGTTGCAAGTGGAAGTGAAATGATTACAGTTGCTGTAAGAAGAGTAAATATCACCAATCCAGATGAAGAGAACTTAATGGACTACTTTAAAGATAGTAAAGTTCAGTTTCTACCAAACTCTGCAGGCTGTACAACTGCCCAAGAGGCAATTACTCTTTTTAGATTAACAAGAGAAGCAACAGGAATAGATTTAATTAAGCTAGAGGTTATTGGTGACACTGCAAAAACTCTATATCCAGATATTATAGAGACTATAGATGCATGTAAAGTTTTAGCAAAAGATGGTTTTACAATTATGGCATACACAAACGACGACCCAATTATTGCAAAAAGACTTGAAGATGCAGGAGCACACGCAATTATGCCATTAGCTAGCCCTATTGGTAGTGGACTTGGTATTCAAAACAGATATAATGTTCACTTTATAAAAGAGGCAGTAAGTGTTCCAGTTGTTGTAGATGCAGGTATAGGAACAGCAAGTGACGCAAGCATAGCAATGGAGCTAGGAGCTGACGCAGTATTAACAAATACAGCAATAGCACAAGCTAAAGAGCCAATTTTAATGGCAAAAGCAATGAAACTAGCAGTAGAAGCTGGTAGATTAGCATACAATGCAGGAAGAATCCCTAAAAAACCATATGCAACAGCAAGTAGTCCAACTGAAGGAATGATATTTTAAAGCTTTTAGCCTTTGGCTATAAGCTTAATATTGCTACAAAATTCTACACTATAAAAAATTTCAAAACAAATTAATATAAAAAAAGATATAATACTGCCTATTTCTTAAGTAGGTTCTATCGTAAAGAGCTAAATCTTTAACTCTTTACGGTGTAACCCACCAAGATTCAAATCTCTTTTAGAGATAAAAAAATATTTTTCAGAAAGGAAGCAAATTGCCAACTATTAACCAATTAGTTCGTAAAGAGCGTAAAAAGGTGATTAAAAAATCAAAATCACCAGCATTAGTAAATTGTCCTCAAAGAAGAGGCGTATGTACTAGAGTTTATACAACAACTCCAAAAAAACCTAACTCAGCACTTAGAAAAGTAGCAAAAGTTAGATTAACAAGTGGATTCGAAGTAATCTCTTATATCGGTGGTGAGGGTCATAACCTTCAAGAGCACTCTATTGTACTAGTAAGAGGCGGAAGAGTAAAAGATTTACCAGGGGTTAAGTATCACATCGTTCGTGGTGCACTAGATACTGCAGGTGTTGCAAACAGAAAAGTTGCAAGATCTAAATATGGTACTAAAAGACCTAAATAGTAATTAAAAAAAGTAAATTGTAAGGTTAGTGCTTTAGCACTTAAAAGCAGACTTTTTGGTAAAACCTTTGTGCAAAAAGTTTGAGTAAATCTAAAAATTGATTGAAGGGAATCAAATGAGAAGAAGAAAAGCTCCAGTTAGACCTATACTTCCAGATCCAGTTCATGGAAGCAAGATATTAACTAAATTTATTAATAAAGTAATGCTAGATGGTAAGAAGAGTATCGCTGAGAAAATTATGTATGATGCTCTAGAGAGAATTGAATCAAAAAGTGGCGAAAAGGGTATAGAAGTTTTCAATAAAGCAATTGAAAATGTTAAACCTGTAATGGAAGTTAAATCTCGTCGTGTTGGTGGTGCAACATATCAAGTGCCTATCGAAGTTAGACCAGTTAGACAACAATCACTAGCAATTAGATGGATTGTTGACGCTGCTAGAAAAAGAAATGAGCGTACAATGATGGAGAGATTAAGTAACGAACTTATGGATGCAGCAACAGAAAAAGGTTCAGCGTTCAAGAAGAAAGAAGATACTTATAAGATGGCAGAGGCTAACAAAGCATTTGCTCACTATAGATGGTAAGGAAATAAATTATGGCAAGAACGCATAAATTAGAAGATTTAAGAAACATCGGTATTGCTGCACATATAGATGCTGGTAAAACAACTACTACTGAAAGAATTCTATTCTATACAGGTGTAGAGCACAAAATTGGTGAGGTTCACGAAGGTGCTGCTACAATGGACTGGATGGAACAAGAGCAAGAGAGAGGTATTACTATTACTTCTGCTGCAACAACTTGTGAGTGGTTAGGTAAACAAATTAACATTATCGATACTCCAGGACACGTTGACTTTACAATTGAAGTTGAGCGTTCTATGAGAGTTCTTGATGGTGCAGTTTCAGTATTCTGTGCTGTTGGTGGGGTTCAGCCACAATCAGAAACAGTTTGGAGACAAAGAAACAGATATAGAGTTCCATCTATTGTATTTGTAAATAAAATGGATAGAACTGGTGCAGATTATTTAGAAGTAGAGAGACAAATTAGAGATAGACTAAAAGGTAATCCTTTAGTAATTCAGTTACCAATTGGTGCAGAAGAGAACTTCTTAGGTATTATTGATCTTGTTCGGATGAATGCAGTAATCTGGGATGACGACCAAACTCTAATGGGTCAAAAATTCGAAGTTGTAGATATTCCAGAAGAGTATGCTGATCAAGCTGCTGAGTGGAGAGAAAAACTTATCGAAGGTATTTGCGAATGCGAAGCTAACGAAGACCTTATGGAAAAATATATGGAAGGCGAAGAGTTAACTGAGTCTGAAATTATAGATGGTATTAAAAAAGCTACAATCAATATGGAAATTGTTCCAATGACATGTGGTACAGCATTTAAAAACAAAGGTGTTCAAACACTTCTTGACGCTGTTGTAGCATACCTTCCATCTCCAGTAGAAGCACCTGCAATCAAAGGTACTTTAATGGAAGATGAAGATACTGAAGTAGTTGTAGAGTCAACAGACGATGGCGAATTTGCTGCACTTGCATTTAAAATTATGACAGATCCATTTGTTGGTCAGTTAACATTTATTCGTGTATATCGTGGTTCTTTAGAGTCAGGTTCTTATACATATAATACAACAAAAGAGAAAAAAGAACGTATTGGTAGAATTATGAAAATGCACGCAATTAAACGTGAAGAAGTTTCAGAAATATATGCTGGTGAAATTGGTGCTGTTGTTGGATTGAAATCTACAACTACTGGTGATACACTATGTTCAGAAAAAGATAAAGTTGTACTTGAAAGAATGGACTTCCCAGATCCAGTTATCTCTGTTGCAGTTGAGCCAAAAACAAAAGCTGACCAAGAGAAAATGGGTATTGCACTAGGTAAACTAGCAGCAGAAGATCCAAGCTTTAGAGTAAATACAGATGAAGAGTCTGGACAAACTATTATCTCTGGTATGGGTGAACTTCACTTAGAGATTCTTGTAGATAGAATGAAAAGAGAGTTTAAAGTAGAAGCAGAAGTTGGCGCACCACAAGTTGCTTATCGTGAAACTATTAGAAATTCTGTTGAGCAAGAGTATAAGTATGCTAAACAATCTGGTGGTCGTGGTCAATTTGGTCATGTTTATCTTAAAATCGAGCCACAAGAAGCTGGTGCTGGTTATGAATTTATCGATTCTGTTAAAGGTGGGGTTATTCCTAAAGAGTTTATTAAACCAGTTGATAAAGGTATCCAAGAAGCAATGGCTAGAGGTATCCAAGCAGGTTACCCAGTAGAAGATGTTAAAGTTACACTATACGATGGTAGTTACCATGATGTTGACTCATCTGAAATGGCGTTTAAACTTGCAGGTTCTATGGGATTCAGAGAGGGTGCTAAAAAAGCTAATCCAGTTATTCTAGAGCCTATGATGAAAGTAGAAGTAGAAGTTCCAGAAGAGTACATGGGTGATGTAATCGGCGATGTATCTAAAAGAAGAGGACAAGTTAATGGTATGAACGACAGAGCAGGAAACAAAATTGTTGATGCATTCGTCCCACTAGCAGAGATGTTCGGATACTCTACAGACCTTAGATCTATGACACAAGGTAGAGCAACATACGCAATGGAATTCGATCACTACGAAGAAGTTCCAGCAAATGTAGCAAAAGAGATTATCGAAAAAAGAAACGGATAAAGATCTTTAAAGCTTTAAGCACTACGCTTAAGGCTTTATGCCTACTTTAAAACTTACACTTAGAATTTCAAATATTTCACTTAATATAATCTTTTTATCTATTTCAACAAGTTTAACTAGGCTCCAAATAAGAGCTACAAATATTTAAACTTAAAGCAATATATTCTCTTCTTCTATCGTAAGATAACGCCATTTGCCACTCTCTATATCTAAATTAAAATCACCTATACTAACTCTTTTGAGCTCTATTACTTTTAAAGGTGTTCCAAACTTGGGGTCTTTCATAGCACCAAAAAGCCTGCGAATGTGTCTATTTTTACCTTCGTTTATAACAACTTTTAGTTTTGTTTTTGCGCCACCTTTGCCTAGTATCTCTACACTAAGGGCTTTAAGCAATCCATATTCACTTTTTACTCCCCTCTTTGCTTCTGCTATATGCTCATTGGTAACAAAACCTCTAACCCAAATTTCGTAAACCTTTTCACAACCACCAGGCTTGGTTAAACTATTATTTATCTGCCCATCTCTTGTAAATAACAAAAGCCCTTTAGATTTTAAATCAAGCCGTCCTATAGGCATCCAACCCTCACTGTAAGCCCAACTTGGTAGCAGATCATATACCGTTTTACGACCTAAATCGTCAGACCTAGTTACCAAGTAACCTTTCGGTTTATTAACTACTAACAACTTTTTAAAACTATCTATATTTTTTTTCATGTTAGTACCCTCTAAATATCTATTTCCTATTTAATCTTACTTAAAATTGCAGCTGTTTTCTTTGCACTCGTATCAACACCACCAAATATATTGCACTCTGTAAGTTTCATACCACAAAACTCTACAATTTGGCTCTTAAACATATTTTTTAATCTTCTATTAGCACCTGTAAGCATATAAATAAAATATGGTGCACCAGTTGTTGTAAATATCTTAACACTTTTACCTTGCAGTAAACCTTTTGGTCTTGAATTAACATATTCAAAAGCAAAGCCTCTAGTTAGATTCCAATCTAAAAAGTTTTTCAATATAGCTGGCATACTACCCCACCAATATGGAAATACAAAAACCAACTCATCTGCATTAGCTATCTTCTCTTGATAGTAGAGCATCTGCTTTGTAACTGCCATCTCATTAGCATCTGTATATGTTAAGAAACCTTGTTGATGTTTATCTCTGTATAAATCTAAAATCTCAACTTTACTACCATTTTCTTCTGTAACCTCTTTGTATCTATTTGCCATAGCAAACGAAAAACTATCCTCTTTAGGATGCGCAACTATAATTAAAATATTTTTCATTTTATGCCTTTATTAAATTCTTATATATTATTTTTAATAGGTATAAATTATACCTTATTTTTATAAATTGATGTAATATATTAATTATAGTTGTTTTATTAATATAATACCCCAAGAAAAACAAACAATTTTTAAAAAAGTCTAATACTTCAAATTCCAAATTAGATAAAATTAGACAATAAAAGCGAGGGTAAAATTATGAGTAAAAAAAGAACAAAATATAGCACAGAGTTAAAAACCAAGTT
>CAMZLH010000004.1 GCA_947311565.1 uncultured Nitratifractor sp. | reverse complement strand
GTACTTGGGCTAATAGAAAAATTTAATTTAACAGAACTAGGGCGTACTCTTTAAAAAGAGATCCTTACCTTGAAAACAGTGATACACTGTGGTTACTTCATTGGAATATAGCAAAACATCAAGAGAGAGCAATTTTATATAATATTTTTTTCAATACTATTTATCCGCACAAATTTACGAGAGAAGAGATACTAAATCAGGTTACCTTATGGTTGAAACATAAGGGTATAAAGTTATCTCCTACAACCATTAAGTCAGATATTGATGTATTTGTCGGAGTGTATGTAAAGTGATAATAAAGAAGATATAAATGTGAATTTATTTTCAGAACTAAAATTAATTACCAAATAAACTGGTGGTATATATGTACTCAGCAGTTATACTGTATCTAATATCTCCGATAATACTTTTTTAGGAATTTCACAATAATTAAAGATAATATAGATGCAACTTTACTTTAACTCTAATTTTAAAAAATAGAGTTAAAGTAACTACTAATAATTTATTGTCAAAATAAGATCATATATACATAGCTACAGGGGTAATAAAGATATTATAAAAACATCACTTTTATCTTTATCGTTAAATTTAGATGAAATAATTTCAATAGGTAAGAAAAAATTAGATATAATTGATGAAGCTACTAATAAAATAAAAGAGTTGATACCGATAATGCCCTGAAAAACTTAGTGAATTAGCAGATATAGATTATAAAAATATTACCTATATTTATTCTCTAGATGGATAAATATTAGAAAAAATTTATATCAATTTAGATATCATAGATTTAAAAATTATAAATCAAAAGTTAAACAATAATTAGATTATAGAAAAAGCAAAAAAAGTACATTGTCAAAGTTTGCCTCAATACACTATTTTTATATTTTATAAATAAAAGAAGAGTTGTAAATTAGCGAATATCTACAGAGTCTTTTGAATATTAAGATAATTAACTTCAACATAAATGAACTGATTGATAATTTAGATTTTTAAGGATAAATATGAATATAGTATTTATGGGAACACCTGAGTATGCGAATGTTATTTTAGAGGGACTTATAGAAGATAGTAGTTGTAGTGTAGATTTAGTTTTAACTCAGCCTGATCGTCCGGTTGGTAGAAAAAAGGTTTTAACTCCTCCTCCTGTTAAGGTTTTGGCACAAGAGAATAATATAGAGGTTTTGCAGCCAGATAGTTTAAAAGGTGCAGATATTCAAGAGAAGATTGCAGAGTTTAAACCAGATATGATTATAGTTGCAGCTTTTGGACAGTTATTACCAAAAGAGGTTTTAGATATTGCACCTTGTATAAATCTACATGCTTCAATTTTACCAGAGTATAGGGGTGCTTCGCCAATTCAGCAAGGCTTGTTAAATGGAGATGAATATTTAGGTGTTACTGCTATGCTTATGGAAGAGGGGCTTGATACCGGAGATATTTTGGGCTTTAGGTTTGTTAATAGAGAAGAGGTAGAGAGGCTTGATATTGCAATGAGAAATCTTGCAATAGAGGCATCTAAACTTACAACAACCATAGTAAAGAATTTTAATGAAATAAACCCAATACCACAACTAAATGCAACTGCATCTCACTGTAAAAAAATTCAAAAAAGTGATGGTGAAGTTGAGCTAAAAAATGCTCTAGAGCTCTATAGAAAATTTTGTGGCTTTTTTGGGTGGCCAGGTATATATTTAAGTAGTGGTTTAAAGTTGATAGATATTGAAATTGCAGATACTAATGGGGAAAATATTGAGGGTGATATATTAGATATTTTAGATGACTCTATTGTAGTAGCTTGTAAAAGAGGTTCAATTAAAATAAAAACTCTTCAACCACCATCAAAACCAAAAATGGATGTAAAATCATATATTTTAGGCAAAAGGATAAATATTGGAGATTCTATACTTTGATATATTAGATTCGACACAAAAATATTTAACTAATTTAGTTAGAGAATCTAAAATTGATAGAGAAGTAGCAGTAGTTGCAAAAATTCAAAGATCTGGTGTAGGTAGTAGAGAGAATATTTGGGAATCAAATATAGGTGATTTAACTTTTTCATTTGCAATTAAAGAAGAAAACCTTCCTTCTGATCTTCCAATAAGTTCAGCATCGATTTTTTTTGCATATATTTTTAAAGAGGTTTTACATAAAAATAGTATAGATTGCTGGTTAAAATGGCCAAATGATATCTATAAAAAAAACAAAAAAATTGGTGGTGTGGTAACACAACTAATCAAAAGCTACTATATTGTTGGGATAGGATTGAATTTAACAAATAAAAATGATAAATATGGGTATATAGATAAAAATTTAAATGTGAATAATATGTTAACTTCATATTTTATGCTATTAAAAAAATATAAAAATTGGCAGGAGGTTTTTAGTAAATTTAGGGTAGAATTTGAGAGTCAAAAGAGTTTTTTAACGCATGTTAATGGAGTCAAGAAGAGTGTAGAGAATGCTACTTTATGTAGTGATGGTACACTAATAATAGATAATGAAAGGATATATAGCTTAAGATGAGTGAAGTAATAAGCATAGCAAATCAGAAAGGTGGTGTTGGTAAGACAACTACTGCTGTTAATCTTGCTGCCTCATTAGCTAATAAGGGTAAAAAAGTTCTACTTATAGATCTTGACCCACAAGCTAATGCAACAACAAACTTAGGCTTTCAAAGAACTGAGTTTGAGTTCAACATATACCATGTATTAATTGGTAATAAAGATATATCTGACATTATAGTTAGTACAGAGATCAAAAAGTTAGATCTCGCACCATCTAATATTGGTTTGGTTGGTATAGAAAAAGAGTTTTATGATAAGAAAAATAGAGATAGAGAGAGAATTTTAAAAAATAAAATAGATGATATTAAGAAAAATTATCACTATGTAATTATAGACTCACCTCCTGCACTTGGACCAATTACTATAAATGCTTTAGGAGCATCTGATTCTGTAATAGTGCCAATTCAGTGTGAATTTTTTGCATTAGAGGGTGTGGCGCAGTTGATAAATACTATTGGTATAATTAAAAAATCTATAAATCCTAAACTAAAAATTAGAGGTTTTTTACCAACAATGTACTCTACACAAAATAACCTATCTAAACAAGTTTTAGAGGATCTAGAGATACACTTTAAAGATAAATTGTTTAAAAATAAAAAAGAGTTTGTAGTAGTGCCTAGAAATGTAAAAGTGGCAGAGAGTCCAAGTTTTGGTGAACCAGTAATTACATATGCAAAATCTTCTAAAGGTTCACTAGCATATAACGCACTTGCAAATGCTATAATTAAGAGTAGATAATGGCTAAAAAGTCTAAAAAAGGTGGCTTAGGCAGAGGTTTAGGGGCAATTTTAGATGAGATCGGATCTAGCTACGAAACGCAGTTAAATGACACCTCTATTGAAGATAATAAAGAGGATATAATTGCAGAGATTGATATAGATACTATAGAACCAAATCCATATCAGCCAAGAAAACATTTCGATAAACAAAAACTTCAAGAGTTATCTAGATCTATTGTTAAGCACGGATTACTGCAGCCAATAGTAGTAATATCTCGTGATGATGGATATATATTAATAGCTGGTGAACGAAGATTAAGAGCTTCTAAGTTAGCTAATTTAACTACAATAAAAGCTATTATTGCAGATATTAAATTAGATGAGATAAGATTACGAGAGTTAGCTCTAATAGAGAATATACAAAGAGAAAATTTAAACTCTATTGAGCTAGCTAACTCATATAAAGAGTTAATAGAAGTACATCAAATAACACATGAAGAGCTATCATCTATTGTATATAAAAGTCGCTCTCAAATTACTAATACCCTTAGATTATTAAATTTAGATAGCTACTCGCAAGATGCAATTGTTAATAATAAAATATCTCAAGGACATGCTAAAATTTTAGTTAATATACCTCAAAATGAGCAGAAAAAATTAGTAGATACTATTATTGATCAAAAATTAAGTGTTAGAGACTTGGAGCTAATAGTTAAGAGAATTAAAGATAAAAATATAGATAAAGATAAGAAAAAAGTTACATATAACTACAAAATTTCTAATGAGAAATCTAGAGAAATAGATAGCTTGTTACCTTTTGAAACCAAGATTAAGAGAGCGAGTGTAGAGATTCTACTCGGCTCTATAGAGGAATTAGATAAATTTATAAGCTTTATTAAACTACAAGATAAAAATTAACCACTATTTAAATGCGAAAATGGTAAAATCGCACATATTTTTATAGGAGGTCAAATGCTAACACTGTCGCCATCGTTAATGCTGATTGTACTGCTTTTGTTTATTGGACTTATTGTCTATCTAAATAAAGCTCTATATCAGCCAATCATTAACTTTATGGATCAACGAGATATGACTATTGCTAGAGATAATCAAGAAGCACAAGAGCTAACAGGTAATGCCGGTGAGCTTATTAACGAAGCTAACTCTATTCTTGACAACGCTAGGCAAGAGGCTAATAGATTAAAGCAAGAAGCTGTAGAAGAGAGTAAAATTGAATCTGCAAAACTTCTTGAAAGCAAAGAGGTTGAGCTAGAGAAAGCTTACGAAGAGTTTACTAAGAAGTTAGAAGTTGAGAAAGAGGAGCTAAAAAATAGTATCTTGTCTCAAATTCCTCTAATTAAAGAGACTCTTAAAGCTAAATTCTCTCAACTATAAGGATTGCATATGAGTAAATTTTTAAAATTAATAGTAGTTTTAGCAGTTCCTGCACTACTTTTAGCTAATGCAGATAATAAAATGGCAGAACAATATTTAGAGCTTACTGGTAGAGCTACAGATATTGGTCCAAGAGTTTTTAACTTTGCACTACTAGTTGCACTATTATATTATCTTCTTGCAGATCCTTTAAAGAAGTTTCTAAAAGATAGAAGTAATGCTATCGCATCTGAATTAGCAGAGATTGAAGAGAAAAGACAAGCATCTAAAGATGCAAAACTTGAAGCTCAAAATGAGTTAGAAGCTGCAAAAGCTAAAGCGAAAGCTATCTCTGAAGATGTGAAATCAGAGATAACTCTAATAAAAGAGAATTTAGCTAAGCAAACTGAGCAAGAGCTTGCAACATTAGACAAAGTTGCAAAAGAGAAGATGGAAATAGAGCAGAGAAAAGTAGTTAAAGAGACAACATCTAATTTACTAAATGAGAACATAAGTGGAGAAGATATACCACTAGATGCTAATAAAATTGTAGATATAGTAACTAAAGAGGTGGCGTAATGGAAACTCTAGTAGCAAAAAAGTATACTAAAGCACTAATAGATATTGATGGAATATCGTTAGAGGATGTAGAGGGTCAACTTAAAGTTATTGCTGATGTAATAGACTCAAATAGTGAGATTAAAGATTTTTTAAACTCTCCACTAATAAAAAATAGTACAAAGTTTGAAGCAGTGATCGCTCCTATAAAAGATAAGTTAGATAAAGATGTATCATCACTTTTAGAGTTAATGGCTAATAAAGGTCGTCTTGCTCTAATTCCTACACTAAGTACTCTATTATCTAAAGAGATTATGGTAAGAAGCAATAAATTTATAGGTTTAGTAGAGAGTAACGAAGATTTAGATGATACACTAAAAGCTAAGTTAGAGAAAAAACTAAGTGCATATAGTGGTTCTGATATTGAGTTAATTACTAAAAAAAGTGATATAGATGGTATTAAGGCGGAAGTTAGTGATTTAGGTTTAGAGCTTAACTTCTCAAAAGAGAGTGTGAAAAAAGCTCTATTAGAGCATATTCAAAAAGCACTATAAGTTAGATTAAAAAAAGGAGAATTTGTGGCTACAAAACTGCAAGCAGATGAGATTAGTTCTTTAATAAAAGAGAGAATTGAGAATTTTGAGATTCAAGTTGATATTAATGAGGTTGGTAAGGTAGTATCTATCGGTGATGGTGTTGCAAAAGCGTATGGTTTAAGCAATGTTATGGCTGGTGAGATGGTTGAGTTTGAAAATGGAACTAAGGGTATGGTTCTTAACCTTGAAGAGTCAAGTGTTGGTATCGTTGTTCTTGGTAAGTTTGAAGATATCAGAGAAGGTATGAGCGTTAAGAGAACTGGTGAGCTTCTTAAAATCCCTGTTGGAGAAGAGCTAGTAGGTAGAGTTGTAAATCCACTTGGTGAGCCACTAGATGGCAAAGGTCCAATTGATGCAAAAGAGAGAAGATTTGTAGAGGAGAAAGCTCCTGGTATTATGGAGAGAAAATCTGTTCATGAGCCACTACAAACTGGTATTAAAGCTATAGATTGTCTTGTACCTGTTGGTCGTGGGCAAAGAGAGCTTATTATTGGTGATAGACAAACTGGTAAAACAACTTTAGCAATCGATACAATCATTAACCAAAAGGGTAATGGTGTAATTTGTGTTTATGTTGCAATTGGTCAAAAACAATCAACTGTTGCTGGTTTAGTACAAAAGCTTGAAGAAGCTGGTGCAATGGAGTATACTATTGTTGTAAATGCTGGTGCTTCTGATCCATCTGCAATGCAGTTCTTGGCTCCATATGCTGGTGTTACTATGGCTGAGTACTTTAGAGATAGTGCTAGACACTCTGTAATCTTCTATGATGATCTGTCTAAACATGCAGTTGCATATAGAGAGATGTCACTAATCCTAAGAAGACCTCCAGGTAGAGAGGCATACCCAGGTGATGTATTCTATCTACACTCAAGACTACTAGAGAGATCTGCTAAGGTTAATGATGAGTTAGGTGCTGGTTCTATTACTGCATTCCCAATTATTGAGACACAAGCTGGAGATGTATCTGCATATATTCCAACAAATGTTATCTCTATTACAGATGGACAAATTTTCCTTGAAACTGACCTATTTAACTCTGGTATCAGACCTGCTATTAATGTTGGTCTATCTGTATCAAGAGTTGGTGGTGCTGCTCAGATTAAAGCTACTAAGCAAGTTTCTGGAACACTAAGACTTGACCTTGCATCTTATAGAGAGCTTCAAGCGTTTGCACAGTTTGCTAGTGACTTGGATGAAGCTAGTAGAAATCAATTAGAGAGAGGTCAAAGAATGGTTGAGCTTCTTAAGCAACCACCATATGCACCAATCGCTATTGAGAAGCAAGTTATTGCAATCTATGCAGGAGCAAAAGGTTTCTTAGATGACTTACCAGTTGAGTCAATTACTAAGTTTGAACCTGAGTTCACAACATTTGTTGAGTCTAAATATCCACAAATTTTAGAAGCTATTAGAGATAGTAAAAAAATTGATGATGCAACTGAAGATGAGCTTAAGAAGGCAATTGAGGATTTCAAATCTCAATTTGTAGCATAATTAAAGGCTAAAAGATGGCTAGCTTAAAAGATATTAAAAGAAAAATTAAGAGTGTAAAAGGCACACAGAAGACTACAAATGCTATGAAGCTTGTATCTTCTGCAAAGCTCCGTCGTGCAGAGCAAGTTGCTAAAAACTCTAAAGAGTATGCAGCCAAAATTACAGAGATGATCGAAGAGATTTCTGCTAACTTAGCAAAATCTAATGAAGAGTTGGATCATCCTTATTTTAAGAGTGTTAAGAGTCCTAAAGTTGTAGATTTAGTTGTAATTACATCTGATAAAGGACTTTGTGGAGGTTTTAACTCTCAAACAATTAAAAGAGTAAATGCATATATAGAAGAGTTCGAAAGCAATGGTGCTAAGGTTAGACTTAGAGTTGTTGGAAAAAAAGCTATTGCTTACTATAAGTTTGCAGGTAAAGAGCTTTTAGATTCAATAGATGATTTAAGTTCTGCACCAAGCTACGATAGAGCAGCAGAGTTTATTAATGCAGTATCTCAAGACTATTTAGATGGTAAAACAGATAGAGTAATTATTGTTCATAACGGTTATATCAACATGATTACTCAAGAGATTAGAGTAGATAATCTACTTCCACTAGACCCAAGTGAATTTACACCAAGTGCAGTTGCAACTTCAGAGTTAGAGATGGAACCAGATGATGATACACTACTAGAGGCATTAGTAAAGAGATATATTGAGTTTGTTATGTATTACAATTTGTTAGACTCTTTAGCAGCAGAGCATGGTGCTAGAATGCAAGCGATGGATGCAGCAACAAGCAATGCAAAAGATATGGTTAATTCACTATCTGTGCAGTATAACAAGGCAAGACAAGCGGCGATTACAACAGAGTTAATCGAGATAATCAGTGGCGTTGAGTCGATGAAATAATTTAAGGAGAATAGATGAGCAGTAAGATAGGTAAAATTATTCAGGTAATGGGACCAGTTGTTGATGTTGAGTTCGACGGCTACCTACCAGAGATTAATGAAGCTTTAGAGACAACAGTAAATGTTGATGGTGAGAGTACAAGACTTGTATTAGAAGTTGCAATTCAACTAGGCGATAGCCGTGTTAGAACAATTGCTATGGATATGAGTGAAGGTTTAACTAGAGGTCAAGAAGTAACTGCAACAGGCGAGCCGATTAAAGTTCCAGTTGGTGAAGAGGTTCTAGGGAGAATTTTCAATGTTATTGGTGAAACTATCGATGGTGGAGATGCACTAGATGCTAAAGAGACTTGGTCTATTCATAGAGAAGCTCCTGCACTAGAAGAGCAAAGTACTAAATCTGAGATTTTTGAGACTGGTATTAAAGTTGTTGACCTTCTTGCACCATATGCAAAAGGTGGTAAAGTAGGACTATTTGGTGGTGCTGGTGTTGGTAAAACAGTTATTATTATGGAGCTTATTAACAACGTTGCACTTAAGCATAGTGGTTTCTCTGTATTTGCTGGTGTTGGAGAGAGAACAAGAGAGGGTAATGACCTTTACTTTGAGATGAAAGAGTCTAACGTATTGGATAAAGTTGCACTATGTTATGGTCAAATGAGTGAACCTCCAGGAGCAAGAAATAGAATTGCACTTACTGGTCTTACAATGGCTGAGTACTTTAGAGATGAAAAAGGTCTTGATGTATTGATGTTTATCGATAATATCTTTAGATTCGCTCAATCTGGTGCTGAGATGTCTGCACTTTTAGGTCGTATTCCATCAGCAGTTGGTTACCAACCTACACTTGCATCTGAAATGGGTAAACTTCAAGAGAGAATTACATCTACAAAGAGTGGTTCAATTACATCTGTTCAGGCTGTTTATGTACCAGCAGATGACTTGACTGACCCAGCTCCAGCTTCTGTATTTGCTCACTTAGATGCAACTACTGTTCTTAACAGATCTATTGCAGAAAAAGGTATTTACCCAGCAGTTGATCCACTAGATTCAACTTCTAGAATGCTTGATCCAGTAATTGTTGGCGATGAGCACTATTCTGTTGCAAGAGGAGTTCAGCAAATTTTACAAAAGTATAAAGACCTACAAGATATTATTGCAATTCTTGGTATGGATGAGCTTAGTGAAGAGGATAAACTTACTGTTGAGAGAGCAAGAAAAGTAGAGAAATTCTTATCTCAACCATTCCATGTTGCTGAAGTATTTACAGGAAGCCCAGGTGTTTATGTTACTTTAGATGATACAATTAAGAGCTTTAAAGGTATCTTAGATGGTAAATATGATAATTTACCAGAAGCAGCATTCTACATGGTTGCAGGAATTGACGAGGTAACTGCTAAAGCAGATAAACTAAAAGCTAAGGCTTCTTAATTAGAGCCTTAAGGAGCTTAAAATGAGTACAATGAAGTTAGAGATTGTAACACCACACGGAGCTATCTATGATGGCAATGTAACTGTTACAACACTTTGTGGAAAAGAGGGTGAATTTGGTGTTCTACCAGGTCATGCTGCAGTTGTTAGTTTGCTAGATACTGGTGTTATTACAGCAACAACAGCAAATAATAAAGAGGTATCTGTTGCAATTAACAGTGGCTATGTAAAGGTATCAGAAGAGAAAGTAACAGCTATTGTAGATGGTGCAGTTGTTGTTAAAGATGAAGAGGGAGTTTTAAGTGACAACTTAGAGGACGCTAAAAAACTTCTTAAGAGTGCACAATCTACTGATGCTACAATTGCAACAGCAATTAGTAAAGTAGAGTCCATTAAGAAGTAGATTATGTCTATTTCTGACTATTTTGCACAGAGTGGCTTTATAACTTACTTAGTTATAGGGACACTATCTTTCTATTTTATATCTACACTTTCTATATTTATCTACCGATATAAATCTATATCTAAAAGATTAAAAGTTGAACAAAATGCACTATCATCACTCTATAGATCTAAAGAGTCCAATCCAGATGCATCATCTATACTTTATGGTTATGTTAGTAGAAATGAAGGTAGTTTAGATAAAGTTTTTAAGGCTGCTATAAGTGATACAATTCGTGTATCAACAAAGGGGCTTACACAACTTAGTATTATGGCATCTACCTCTCCTTTTATAGGTCTTTTTGGTACAGTTATTGGGATTTTAGAAGCTTTTGGTAAACTTGGTAATTTAAAGAGTGCTTCATTATCAATTGTTGCTCCTGCTATAAGTGAAGCACTTATTGCAACTGCAGTAGGTATTTTTGTTGCTATATTTGCTTACTCATTTAACCTTTTACTGAAGAGAAAAGTCTATGAGCTAAACTCTACATTAGAGTCTTCAGCTGAGATATTAGCTAGTAGGAGTTAATAGTGAATTGGGATGATGAACCAGATTTAAATATAACACCATTTGTTGATGTAATGTTAGTTTTAATGGCTATATTAATGGTTACAGCCCCAACAATGACATATGAAGAGAAGATAGATCTACCTCAAGGTACAAAGAGTAAAGAGGTAGAGAAAGAGTCAACTGTTACTATTCGGATGGATGCTAATAAAAATATCTATTTTGGTAAAGATAGATTTACGCTAACTAATTTTAGAGACTCTTTTATGTTAAAATCTAAAAATTTTAAGCCTACAACGACAGTCTTTATTAGAGCAGATAAATCTCTAGCTTATGGTGATGTTATCTTTCTACTAAAGAGTGTCAAAGATGTTGGGTTTAATAAAGTCTCTTTAATTACAGAATGAGTAGGTTAAAGTTAGAGGCACTTGCTTCATCTATATTAATCTATCTTATAATTATAGTTTCTATATTCTCTATTGCCTTATACTCACCTAACAAAGAGATAGCAAAAAATTTTACAGAAAAAAAGAGTGAAACAATAGAGGTCTCTTTAGGTTCACCACAAAGTAGTAAAAGTTATAAAACTATAAATAAAAAAAAGAGCGTTAAAAGTAATAAAAAGCCTAAAAAAGCAGTTATTAAAAAGGTAAGCAAACCTAAAAAAAAGAAAGTTATTAAAAAAGTTAGAAATATAAAGCATAAGAGTCATAAAAAATCTGTAAAAAAACCTGTAAAAACTAAAGTAAAAAAAAGTAAAAGTCAAAAACCTAAAAAAGTCAATACAAACTCTTTATTTAAAAACTTACCAAAAAATATATCCGATGATAAAGATAGTTCATCTAGACCTAAAGGAAATAGTGGCAAAAGCCTTAAGAGAGTTAACAAAAATAGAGGTATAGTAAATAGTTACTTTGCGAAGATACAAAATACTCTAAAAGGGTGGCCAGCACAGAGTAATTTTGCAGGTGAGAGGGTTAGGGTTAAGCTTACGGTTTACTCTACAGGACTCTTTAAATATAAAATAGTATCACACTCTCTTAATCCAGAATTTAATAGAGCACTGCAGAGATATTTGGAGCAACTAAAAAAATTTGGTTTTGGTTCACACTCTAGCCCAAAACCATATAATATAGTAGTTGAGTTTATTGCAAATTAAATATAGACCCTCTAATTTTTATAGAAGAGGGTTCAATTATAATATCTTCAGATATTTTATTCTCTTTTATTAAGATAAATAAGTTATAATTTACTTAGTCTATTTTACTTATATACTAACTATAATATTCAATATATGGACTTAAATATATTTTATATTAAATAGTTAATACTAATAATATCAATATTAAAGAAGGATTATTAATGAAGTTTATCTATATTATTACAATATTAGCGGCTTTGGTGTTTAACCAATTATTTGCAAAAATCAAATATCTAACCGATCAAGAGATAAGAGAGCTATCAAAATCATCTAAAATTTTATCTAACACATATACAAGAATTATAGAAGGAATAGATGAAGGTGATACCTATTTTTTAGACTTACAATATAAAGGTAAAAGTATAAATTGCTATGTAGATAAAAAAACAGGAACAATTTATAAAGGTAGTAGGTACGATAAGAGTGGTGTTAAGTCTGTTTTTATTAAGTCTCCAAAAAGAGTTGAAAATTTAAAAAAAGCCTTAACAAATGGTATCTCTTTTAGCTACGGAGAGGGTGAAGATCTATATATTTTTACAGATCCTGAATGCCCATATTGTAGAAAATTTGATAAGTTATCTCAGGGATTATTAAGTAGATACAAGATTCATATAATTCTTTATCCATTAAGATTTCATAAAAAAGCACCAGCAATGACTGCTTGGGTACTAGATGCTAAAACAGACAAAGAGAGATATGAGCGTTTAGAGAAATTAATGATTCATGACTCTAAAGAGTACTTAGAGTACAAAGGTAAAATATATACTCCAGAGAGTAATAAAATTTTAAATAGAGGTCGTCAAGCAGTAAGGTTAATGCAAGTTAGGGGTACACCAACAATTTTTGATAAAAATTTTAATAAAATAAATTGGGGAACTCTTTTAAAAAACGAAAGAAAACTATCTGCTAAAAAAGATACCAAAAATAGTAATAAATAGTATAATAGAATAGGTGATTAAGATTTAATAGATCTTGCACCCTTCAACTTAAGTTCTACTCTTTGACTCTCAATATCATAAAATGTTACAAAAAGATACATATATTTGAAATTATTTTTCATTAAAATATCTATAAAATGGAATAAAATAGGTAAATTAATATCTTTTTATTTATTAACCTAAAGCTCTAAAGATATAGTGTTAAACTGATTAATAAATATCAATTTAGTAGCTAAATAGGAGGTTATATTAACTATTATAATAGTTATATTAACTATTTTATTCTATTTTCTAAAAAAAAGTAGTAGAAGATTGGACATGATAAATCTATTTAGTAAATATCTAATTATAAATTATATTGACTCTCTCCACTATTAAGATAATAGATTTAAATAAATTTTTTAAATAAATTTTAAGTTAACTTAGAGATAATAATTCCTGTACAAACTAATTATTTAAGGAGAATTAATGAAAAGTTTAACAAGTTTTGTGGCAGCTGCTGCATTAATGAGTGGAATTAGCTTTGCTAAAGAGGTTAAGATAGGTGTAGTTTTACCACTTACCGGTGGAGTTGCTGCATTTGGAGAGACAAGTAAAAAAGGACTAGAAGTTGCTCATGAACAAAATAGTAAACTAAGCAATGGTGATAGTGTAAAGTTAATTATTGTTGATGATAGAAGTGATAAAGTAGAGGCTGCTACATCAGTTAAAAAGCTTTTAGATAAAGATCAAGTAAGTGTAATTTTAGGTGAAGTTGCTAGCTCTAACTCTATGGCAATGGCACCAGTGGCAGAGAAAGCTAAAACACCTATGATCACTCATGCATCTACTAACCCAAGAGTTACTAAGGGTAAAAAATATGTTACAAGAGCTTGTTTTATAGATCCATTCCAAGGTGCTGTTATGGCTAAATATGCACTAGACAATAGATTAAATTCAGCAGTTGTTGTAACAGATGCTAAGCAAGACTACTCTGTAGGATTATCAAAAGCTTTCAAAAAAGCTTATGAAGCATCTGGTGGTAAAATTGTAAAAACTGTTTTAATAAACTCTGGTGATAAAGATTTTAATGCACAAGTTGCAAGTATTAAAGCTGCTAACCCTGATATTATTGCATTTACTGGTTACTATAATGAGGCTGCACTTTTAGCAAAACAAGCAAGAAATATGGGTCTTAAATCTCCATTTATTGGTGCTGATGGTGTTGGATTTCCAGAGCTTGTTAAAATTGGTGGTAAAGCAACAGAAGGTTTTATGTATACAGATCACTTTAATGAAGCAGCTGCAGCATCAGCAGAAGCAAAAGCTTACGTTGAAGCATATCACAAGAAATTTAATGGTAAAACTGCAGACTCAATGGGTGCTCTTGCAGCTGATGCGTATGGCATGATTATAGCTGCAATGAATAAGTGTATTGCAGATAAAAAGCAAAGTGACGATAAAGAGTGTATAAATACTAACTTAAGATCTACAAAAGATTATAAAGGTATTACGGGTGTTATTACTATCAATAAAGATGGTGACTCAGTAAAATCAGCTGTAGTAAATGCAGTAAAAGATGGAAAGTTTGCATATAAAACGACTGTAAATCCATAAATAGTTACTCATTGGTGCTTTGGCACCTTTGAGTAATCTTATATATATTAGTTTAATCTGGATATAATATATATAAGATTACTTTAGGGGGATTTTATGGATTTTTCTATCTTTTTACAACAGTTAGTAAATGGTGCTAGCTTAGGTAGTATGTATGCTCTAATAGCTATTGGTTATACAATGGTGTATGGAGTTTTACGACTTATTAACTTTGCACATGGTGACTTTATGATGGTAGGTGCATTCTTGACTCTATTTGGATATAGTGCAGGAATACCATTTGAGCTATCTGTGCTATTAGCAATTGTTGGATCTGCTTTTATTGGTGTAATGACAGATAAGATAGCTTATAAACCACTTCGTGATGCACCTAAAATATCACTTTTAATTACAGCTATTGGTATTAGCTTTTTTTTAGAGAATCTATTTATTGTTCTTTTTGGTGCTACACCTAAAGCATTTAATGCTCCTGAGTATTTAACTAAAGTTTTTCATGTAGGAGAGATATACCTACCCATATCAGTAATAATAATTCCAATAGTTACTGTATTGATATTGACATTTATACTATATATTCTATACAAAACTAAATATGGTATGGCAATTAGGGCATTAGCATTTGATATACCAACAGTTAAGTTAATGGGTGTAGATGCAGATAGAATAATTATGATTGTATTTATTATTGGCTCTTCGCTTGCAGCAATTGGAGGTATATTCTATGCAGTTAGCTATCCATCTATTGATCCACTTATGGGTATAATAGTTGGATTAAAGGCTTTTGCTGCTGCTGTTTTAGGTGGAATTGGTAGTGTTACAGGAGCAGTTTTAGGTGGATTTATTTTAGGATTTACAGAGATATTTGTAGTAGCAATGTTCCCTGAACTTGGTGGGTATAAAGATGCCTTTGCATTCTTCTTCTTAATTTTGGTTCTTCTATTTAGACCAACTGGAATTATGGGTGAAGATTTAGAACGATCAAGATTTTAGGAGATGCAGATGGGCAGTTTAGTAAGAAATAGTATATTTATAGCAGTGGCAGTTGCATTTATCTATTTTGCAGGAGATGTTTTTGGCTCTTATAAAATGTTTTTGATAAATACAATTGGAATATATGCTATTTTAGCACTTAGTTATAACTTGATTAATGGAGTTACAGGACAGTTCTCTTTGGAACCTAATGGCTTTGTTGCAATTGGAGCTTATTTTACAGCTATTTTACTACTATCAACAGAGTCTAAAATAGATATGTATGCACTTGTAGATCCATCTCCTATAGTGCTTAGTATGCATACTGGCTCTTTAGCAATTGCACTTTTAGTTGGTGGTGTGGCTGCAACTATAATTGCTTTGTTGTTATCACTTCCTGTATTTAGAGTAAGGGGAGACTATTTAGCAATAGTAACTCTTGGCTTTGGATTTATTATTAGAATATTTGCAATTAATAATCCAGAGTTTACAAATGGAGCTATGGGTTTAAATGATATTAGTAGCAGCATCAACTTTTATTGGGTTGGTGGAATACTGTTGATAACCTTTATTGTTATGTTAAATATAATATACTCTAAGTATGGAAGAGCAATGAAATCTGTTAGAGATGATGAAGATGCAGCGACAGCTATGGGTATAAATACATTTAAAATTAAGACTTTGGCTTTTATGACTAGTGCATTTTTTGAAGGTATTGGTGGAGGACTCTTAGCCGTTTTAATTACAACAATTACGCCAGATCAGTTTAGTTTCTTATTAACATTCCAACTCTTAATTATTGTTGTACTTGGTGGACTTGGAAGTATGAGTGGGACACTCATTGCAACAATTTTAGTAATGGTTGGTATGGAAGCACTTAGATTTTTAGATGAGCCAAATATTCTAGGTTTAGGTAACGAAGCACATCCGGGACTGAGAATGGTAATATTTTCAGTTATATTAATAGTAGTAATGCTATTTGCAAGAAGAGGCTTACTAGGTGATAGAGAGCTTTTAGATTTCTTTAAAAAGAGTAAAAAATGAGTTTTTTAAAAATAGATGGCGTAACTATGCAATTTGGTGGTGTGACTGCTATAGATAATCTAAGTTTTGAGGTTGAAAAAGGTATGATATATGGTCTTATAGGACCAAATGGTGCTGGAAAGACTACAATATTCAATATAATTACAGGAAATTTATACCCTACTGAGGGTAAAATTTTACTTGAGAGTAATAATATAACTGGCACAAAACCCAATAAAATTGTCTACAAAGGAGTAGCTAGAACTTTTCAAAATATTAGACTCTTTAAGAGTATGAGTGTTTTAGATAACATCCTTATAGGTTTTGATGCGCAAGCAAAATATAGTTATTTAGAGGCTATTTTTAGACTACCTAGATACTTTAAACAAGAGAAGTTTATAGATAAGAAAGCTAAAGAGCTTTTAGAAATTTTTGGATTAACTGAATTTGCTGATAGTAAAGCTACTGATCTTAGCTATGGTGTTCAAAGAAAAGTAGAAATAGCAAGAGCATTAGCAACAAATCCAACTTTACTACTTCTAGATGAGCCAGCAGCTGGTATGAATTCGAATGAAACAAGTGATCTAGCTGATATTATATTTAAAATAAAAGATAAATTTAACTTAACAGTTTTACTTATAGAACACGATATGAAGTTTGTAAATAAGATGTGTGATAAACTAACAGTACTTGATTACGGAGAGAAAATATTTGAAGGTAAACCAGCTGATGCAATTGTTGATAAAAAAGTTGTATCAGCATATTTAGGAGACTTTAGCCATGCTTAGAGTAGAGAATTTAGAAGTTAATTATGGAGTTATTTCGGCAGTGAGAGATATAAGTTTAGATGTTCAAAGTGGCCAATTAGTAACTTTAATAGGTGCTAATGGTGCTGGAAAAACATCTACTCTTAACTCTATTGTAAATGTTATTAAAAAAAGTGGAAAAGTAATTTTTAATAATAAAGATATATCTAGAGTGAAAACTCATAATATTATAAAGAGTGGTTTAGCACTTGTTCCAGAGGGCAGAAAGATATTTATAAATTTAACAGTAGATGAGAATTTAAGAATGGGTGCTTTTAATAATGAAGGTTTCGAGAATTTTAAATCTGAAGTTTATGATAAATTTCCAAGATTAAAGAAAAAAAAGTCTCAGCTTGGTGGAACTTTAAGTGGTGGTGAGCAGCAGATGTTAGCAATAGGACGAGCTTTAATGAGCAAGCCAAAAATGTTAATGTTAGATGAACCAAGTTTAGGGCTTGCTCCAAAGATAATTGGTGAAGTTTTCGAAATAGTAACTGAACTAAAAAAAGAGATACCAATATTACTAATAGAACAAAATGCATTTGCAGCCTTGAAAATTGCAGATTATGGATATGTATTAGAAAATGGCTCTATAGAGTTAGGGGGTAGGGCAGATGAACTTATTGGAAATGATGATGTTAGAGCTAAATATTTAGGTGGTTAGTCTAATATAATATTCAAAATAAAACTATTGCTAATAAACTATCCAATACTATATTACCCAATAGAGTAAAGTTAAACTATTAAAAATTTAAGATTATAGATTTAAATTTTACTCAATTACTTTTTAAAATAATTTTATAACTATTTAATATTGATTAGCAACTAAGAAGTTGGTTTTTTTAATATACTACTATTTTTATCTATTTAGTTTCTAAGTAATAGTAGCTAATTAATGTCTACATTTTTTTATCAAAATAACTGCAATTAGAGATATATTTATAGATTATCCATTTTATGGATATAGATTAATATATATTTAAGAATTAATACCATATAATGAACATATATTTAAAAAGGAGACATTATGAAAGGTGTAATAAAAGTTACTGCATTATTATTGTCAATAGTTATGTATGAGGGTTGTGATTTGGCTAGTAATCAAGAATTTGTAACAATAGATGGAGTAGAACTTGATAAAAGGTTTTATGACTCTCAAGCAATAGATAGTAGCGATAGTGATAAAACAAAAGAACTTAAGAATTTACTACTAAATAAGAAATTATATAGAGTTTACCCATATCCATACGAACCAAATGTAACTAAGTTTAGTAACTATTTTGATAAATCAGGTGCACAAAAAAGTGCTAATATTATTAATAATAAAGAGCAAGATATATCTTTTGAGCAATTTATAATAAAAGATTACCATGTAAGTATTGAATACTATAAAACAATTGAGTGTGATTTTGTGGGTGTTGAAGATGATATAATTACACTAAAGTGTACAGATGGAACTTGGAATTTTGCACCAACGTTAGAGAAAGCAGAGTATAAAATGTCTAGTTGTGATATAGATTAATTAAACATATATTCGATAAAAAATTTATCTAGATCTATTAAGATATTCATTTTTATAGATAAGATCTATTAGTTTTATATTATTAAAGCTTTTAAACTTTAAAGCACCATCATTAGCTTGTTTTGATTCAGGGTCAACTTTAGTTGAAATTAAGCCTAGGTGGTGCTCGTTATGTAGAAAGTAGTTATATCCACCTAGATCATGTTTTGGATTATCAAATAGATTCATTATAGTTAATCCAATTAGACCACTCTCTTTAAATAACTCATAATTAAATTTAGAGTAACTATTATAGATAACCCTATTCCAAGCTGTTGCATTAATTTCGTTATTCTCTATTTTTTGATTATTGTTTAAGTCATTCCATTTAGCAGATGCCATTACTAAATGAGATAAGAAAACAGGTTTATTTAGTTGTGTATGTAGTTCTTGGGAAAGATTAACAATACGTTGTGGTAAATAACCAATACCTAACTTCTCATCACTATATGAATGTGGTTTATTAGGATTGTTTAGATCGCGAGTTAGAGGAGAGAGCATAATACTAAAAGCTACTATATCTATTTTATCTCTAAAGTTTTGAAGTATATCAATAGTTTTATTCCAAGTATATCGATCTCCAAGTGCACAATTATCATAGCCACATATGGAGCTATTTTCATTTTTATATCTACTTCCATTATCATTCATAGATAGACCTAAATAGAGTTTTATGTTACTAGAAATATTCTCTCTAAAGTAGTCTAAAGTGTTGTTCATAGTTGTTATAAAAAGATCACTATTGGCTGGGTTATCTAAAATATTTTGTTTATTAAACTCTGGCTCTAAAAGAATTATAACTTCACCATTTAACTTATTAATAAACTTTATAACACTATCATTCATTTTAGCATAACTCTCTTTTTGCTTAGTAATAACATTTTGAGCGCTCTGTGTTGCAAAGTCATCACCATAATACCAGTATAAAAAGATAGGAATTTTTCCATAATCTATAGCACGTTGAATCTCTTTAATATTAAAGTATGTAGGTTTCCAGTATTTAGTAATCCACATAACAAAAAACTTAGAGTTATCAATAGTTGTTCGTAGTCTATCAAAATTAGAATAGTTAATATTTTTGATTCTAGTATCGACATGATTATCAAGTAAGAGCCTCATAGATGGTAACCAAACTGTACCTCCCTCTACACTTTGAAACTCCCAAGCATATCCTGTAAAACCAACATTAAACTCATTAAGAAAAGCACCTATTGGGGCTTTTACTTTAGGCTTTTGAACTACATCACTGCTACAAGAAGATAGCACTATTACTATTATAAGATTGAGTAAAAATTTCATAAAATCCTCTTATTTTATAGAATATAGCCTAATATAAATATACTCCAAATTAGGGCTCTCTTTAATTCAGTCTATATGCATGAAGTATTTGAATATATGCTAATCTATTTATACTATTTGTTTTCCTTATCTATTATATAATTAGATATCTTAATATATTCAATATATTACTTATTAAACTTAATTTATTACCATAAAATGTGTTGTTATTGCACATTATTTAAAAATATCAATAAGCTGCATATTACTAATGAAATATGTTTTAGTCAGATAAAAGGAGTAAAGATATAATTTAATTTAGCTAAAGATTAACCTCGTTAAGCTGAGGCTATAGCACTCTGCTGAACTTAGGTTACTAAATTTGTAGATCTATTAAGGTAGATATTTTAGTTATAAAGTATATTTTTTTATTTAACTATTTTCTCTAACCAACTATTTAAAATATCAATCTGTTCTTTTGTGCTTTTCGTTGATGTTCCACCTTTTGATACTCTAGCATTCATAGAGTTTGTTATGTTTAATACCTCTATTACATCTTGAGCGAAGGTATTATCTATCGATTTTAGCTCTTGGTAGCTTAGTTCACTTATATCTTTGTTAAGTTTTTCAGCTTCGTTTACTATATTTCCAACTAAGTGATAAGCATCTCTAAATGGCATATCTCTATTTTTAACAAGATAGTCTGCTAAATCTGTTGCACTTAGGTGTCCTACTTTGCAAGCTTTTTTCATATTCTCTTTATTTACCTTCATCTCATCTATCATCTCTATTAGAACCATTAAAGATATTTTAGCAGTATGAACACTATCGAAAACTCCCTCTTTATCCTCTTGAGTATCTTTGTTATAGGCTAGAGGCAAGCCCTTCATTACTGTCAATAGTGATATTAGGTTTCCATAAGCTCTTCCTGTTTTCCCTCTAAGTAGCTCTGGAATATCTGGGTTTTTCTTTTGTGGCATTATAGAGCTTCCTGTTGCGTGTTTGTCGCTTAGGGTTACAAACTTAAACTCGCTTGTACTCCATAAAATAAGCTCTTCGCTAAGTCGGCTAATATGCATCATCATTGTTGATATGTTAAACAAAATTTCTAGTGCAAAGTCTCTATCGCTAACTGTATCTAGGCAGTTTATACTTGGCTCTTTAAAGCCTAGCTCTTTAGCCGTTTGTTCTCTATCTATTGGGTGTGGTGTTCCTGCAAGTGCTGCACAACCAAGTGGTGATATATTGTTTCTATCATAAGAGCTTATAAATCTCTCGTAATCTCTTTTAAACATTACAGCGTAAGCTAACATGTGGTAGCCAAAGTTAATTGGTTGTGCGTGTTGTAGGTGTGTCATGCCTGGCAATAGTGTATCTGTGTTATCTTTTGCAATATTTATAAAGCTCTTAATAACTCTTATCAAAAGATTTGCTAGCTCTATTGTGTTGTTTTGTACATATAGTCTAAAGTCAGTTGCAACTTGGTCGTTTCGGCTTCTTGCTGTGTGAACTCTCTTTGCAGCGTCACCTATTTTAGCAGTTAGTAGCCTCTCTATTGCCATATGAATATCTTCATCACCTTCATTTAGCTCTATTTTACCACTCTCAATATCACTCAAAAGCTCGTTTAACCCACTCTCTATAAGAGCAAAATCATCATTAGATATAATCTCTTTATTGCTAAGCATTCTCGCATGAGCAATAGAGCCTTTTATATCCTCTTTAAACAGCTCTTTATCAAATGGCAAAGAGTCGTTTAAGACTTTTAAAAGATGAGAACTCTCTATATTAATTCTTGCACTCGCTATATTCTTTTTCAAAAAAGTCCTTTTTTATTGCAATTATAGCAAAGATGAGTTAAAAGGGCTTGGTTATCCCTTAAAACCATAAAATTCAGGAAATAGAACAATAGAAGCCAACACCAAAATTTGTAGTATAATAAATGGTATTACACCTTTGTATATATCTGTTGTTTTTATGCTACTTGGAGCAACCCCTTTTAAGTAAAAGAGGCTAAATCCAAATGGTGGGGTTAGGAATGATGTTTGTAAATTTAGGGCAATTAAAATAGCAAACCATAGTGGGTCTAAACCAATCTTAGTAGCAATTGGCAGTAAAATTGGTACTACTATATATGATATTTCAATAAAATCTATAAAGAAGCCAAGGAACATAATAATAAGCATTGCCAAAATCAAGAAGCCCCACTTTTCACCTGGCAAATTGGTCATAAACTGCTCTACAATCTCATCTGCACCAGAGTAGATAAATACCATAGAAAAGGCAGTAGCCCCAACCAAGATAGCAAATACCATTGAGGTTGTCTTAACTGTCTCTAGCGATGATCCTTTAAGTAGCTTAAAATTTAGTTTTCCATAAATTGCTGCTAATATTAAACTACCAAATGCACCTAGAGATGCAGACTCTGTAGGTGTTGCAACACCAGCAAAAATTGAACCCAAAACTAAGATAATAAGTGTAAGTGGTGGAACTATTGCAATTAAAGCTTTTTTAACATTTGCACCATAGGTAGAGTCATCTATCTTCTCTAGAGCTGGTGCAATATTTGGATCTAAATAGGATACTATTAATATATATATTATATATACACCAACAAGTATTAAACCAGGCATTAAAGCAGCTTTAAATAGATCTCCTACGGGCAACTGAAAGACATCAGCTAATATAATTAATACAATTGAGGGTGGTATTATTTGTCCTAAAGTACCACTTGCGCAAATTGTTCCACAACTTAGTGCTTTGTTGTAGTTATTTTTTAACATAATTGGTAACGATATAACACCCATAGCAACAACGCTTGCACCTACAACACCTGTCGAAGCTGCAAGTAAAGCCCCAATTAAGACTGTTGATACCGCCAAGCCACCACGAACTTTACCAAAGAGTGTCCCCATTGACATAAGTAGTTTTTCTGCAAGTTCGCTTCTTTGCAAAACAATACCCATAAAGATAAACAGAGGCACAGCCATAAGGATTTTGTTCTCCATTATAGACTCTATTCTAAATGGCATCATAGAAAACATCGACAAAAACTCATCCCACCACTCAAATAGTGTGCCACCATCAGGAACTATTTCTATATATGCTGCTATTAAACCAAAATATATTGCAACTGCTCCAAATGTAAATGCCACCGGAAAACCCATAGTCAACAAAATTAGTGCGGCACCAAACATTACTAATCCAATCATATTTTTACCTCTTCTTTTTTGAATATATTTATATTATGCAGTAAAAAATTAAACGTACAAAAGATTAAAAATATAAATGCAAAAGGAATTTGTGCTTTAATTAACCATCTATATGGTAGACCACCTGGGTCTTGGCTAATCTCGTTTGATGTATAGGCATCCATAACAAAATCGTTAGAGCTATAAATTACAAGTAAAACTAAAGGAAGTAAGAAAAAGATAGCCCCAAATATATTAATAAGTGCCTGTTTGTTGCTACTTAACCTGTCGTATATAAAGTCAACCCTCACATGTGCATTGTGCCGTAAAGCATATCCAGTACCATAGAGCATTATAACAGCAAACTCATGCCATTCAAGCTCTTGCATAGCAATAGAGCTGTTGTGAAAAAGATACCGTGCAAATACATCATAAGCAACATTTAAAATCATTATTACCAATAAAAAGGCGGTAATTAATCCTATAAAATCAATAATTTTGTCTGTCGCTCTCTCTAATTTTAATAACATTCATATCCTTGATTTTTAAGTTATTAGTTTTCGTGTTTCACTATTAGGAAGTAAGACTTTAGTATCGCCAAAAGTTTTAGCTTAGGTTTGAAATAACTCAAACTTTAGGCAAGGCTAAAGAACTATAGCTAGAAACCAAAGCCCCAAAGGGGCTAAAATCTACTTACTCTCCAACTCTTTTGATGTTTGCAGATAGTAGTATTGGCTCATCATAGACCAATCTCTGCCCTTTTTCATATAAGCTTTATAGTCTGCTAAAATCTCTTTGAATTTAGGATTTTTGGCTGCATAGCCTTCGTAAACTTCGTCACTTGCTTTTTTAAGTGCTTCCATAACCGGTTTTGGGAATGTTTTTACTTGAATACCTGGGTAATCTTTTTTCATCTTAGCCCATGCATCAGCACTTGCTGCAAAGTTTTCGATATACATATCCATAGATACCGCTTTCATTGCAGTCTCTAGCATTGTTTGGTATTTTGGAGGTAGCTTATCGAATGCTTTTTTATTAATCATAAACTGCATCTCACTTGCAGGTTCATGCCAACCTGTATAGTAGTATTTTGCAACTTTGTTAAAGCCCATCTTTATATCCATTCCAGGTCCTACCCACTCTAAAGCATCGATAGTTCCTCTATCTAACGCCGTATATAGCTCACCTGCAGGGATATTTGTAACATTTACCCCAACTTTTGCCATAACTTCACCTGCAAGTCCTGGAATTCTCATCTTAAGACCTTTAAGATCCTCAACGCTCTTAATCTCTTTTTTAAACCAACCACCCATCTGGTTGCCTGTATTTCCACCTGGATAATTATATACTCCAAATTTATCGTAAACCTCTTTCATATACTTTTTACCATTACCATAGTAGAACCAAGCATACTGCTCTGATGGTGTCATACCGAATGGAACTGTTGTAAACCAAACAGTGTTAATATCTTTACCCTTCCAGTAGTAAGAACCACTGTGACCCATCTGATACTGACCACCCTTAACCATATCCAAAATTCCAAGTGCAGCTTTGTGCTTCTCTTTACCCTCAACTTTGATAATAAACTCACCATCACTCATCTTCTTAATAAGTTCTGCTAACTTAATTGGAGGCGAAGCAAGAGGTGTAAGAGTTGAAGGCCAAGTCATAGCCAATTTCCATTTAATTTTCTTTGCAACTGCTGGCGAAGCTAGTAGTGCAGAGACTGCTACTGTACTTAATGCAATCTTTAGTAGTTTATTCATTTGTTCTCCTTAAGGTATTAATTAACACTACTATTCTATCATAATTTTTAAGTTTTATTTTAATTTATCTACTAAAAGTTTTATAATTATATGGTAAATTGTAACTATTCATAGCAAATTAAAGTAAAAATATATACTAAACCTCTTTCATAACTATATAAATAAAAATATAGAGTTATCCAAAAAATTTACTATCAAATATGACTCTATCTACTTCTATAAAATTTAATAAATCAAAATCTTATCTATATTAAAACTAAAATTTGTCTCTTTTTTATCACTTTGAATATCTAGCTCAAGGTTGTGTATTTTTAAGATATAATCAACAATAAAGAGTCCAACACCTATAGAGTTATTCCAGCTAATACCATCTACTCTATAGAATTTATCTTTTATCTTATTTATATCTTCACTATCAATACCTATACCACAATCTATAATCTCTACACAATCTTTGTTGCACTTTATTGTTACTTCATCTTCAGAATATTTGAGTGCATTCTCTGTTAAATTTATAAAAATATTTTCAAACATATTTTTATCTGCTTTAACAAAAATATCTTTGCACTCTAAAATAATCTCTCTATCTCTATACTTTTGTTGAAGTATATCTTTTGCAGACTTAGCTACATCACTTAAGTTAAACTCACTATATGTAACTGCTATAGAGTTATTTTCTAAATTAATAGAGAGTGCTAAAGTATCTATCATATTAGAAATTTTAGATGCATTATTCTCTATTTTTGTTAAAAATTTACTCTTTAAAGTATCATTTAAATTTGGTGTATCTTTAATTGTTTGCGAATAGCCTACGATTGCAGCAACAGGGTTTTTAAACTCATGACTAATTGCAGATATTATATCACCTTGTCTTTTAGTAATCTCTTTAAGTCTCTTTGTATATCTACTCTTTTGTCGTTCTCTCTTTTTTAACTTTTTAGCAACTTTTTCGACTCTTTTACCTATTGTGTTAAACTCTTTACAGCAATCTAAATTTGATAAAGAGATTGTATAATCTTTATTTAACATAGACTCTAAAGCATCTTTTATCTCGCTGCTTCCATTAGCAATTTTACTATTTATTTTGCTACTTAAATAAAAAATTATAAATATCAAAGTCAAAATAAAAAGTGTTATTTTATACATTATTTGATAGACAGAAGAGGTTACAGACTCTAAATATGTAGCAAATCTTAAATAGCCTTGTGGTATCTTTTTTGCAATATATATTGAATCTCTTTTTAGTGTAGTAGAGTACCTTACAGAGCTACCATACCCAACTCTTTTTGCCTCTAATATCTCTGGTCTGTTTAGGTGGTTTTCCATCTTCTCTTTATTATAAAGTGTATCGTACTGCACTACACCTCTTCTATTAATAAGAGTCGCTCTTATATTTAACTCTTTTGATATTTTTTTCAGATAACTGCTGTTTAAGTCCCTGCTTAAAGTTGTTACTACTATTGCCGAGTTAAGCTTAGTTAATGCACTATCTAATTTTGATTTTTTAACAAAATAGTAACTAAAAAGAAGTGCAACAACAAAAGATGCAATACTAAAAATTATAGATGTTCTTAAAAAGTATTGATGTAGTTTTAGCATACTTTGTAGCCAACTCCTCTGACTGATTCTATATATTTATAATCTTTTTCTATTTTACTCTTTAGTCTAGATACTGCCATTGTGACACTTTTATACCCAACATCTTCTTGCCATACCTCTTCTATTAACTCATCTCTACTCACTACTCTATCTCTATTTTTAATTAAATAGTTTAAAAGAGTAAACTCTAATGATGTTAAATCTAAACTAAGAGCATTAAGCATTGCACTATTTTTTTTCTCATCTATTGTAATATCTTTATACTTAATTTTATTAGTAGTCTCACCTAGATGTCTAGATATTTTAGCTTTTACTCTTAAAACAAGTTCGTTCATATTAAATGGCTTTGTAATATAGTCATCTCCACCACTTAAAAAACCCTCTTCTATATCTCTATCACTATTTTTAGCAGTTACAAAGATTACTGGCAAGTTATATCCAACTTCACGTAACTGCTTAACAAATTCGCTACCCTCAACATTTGGCAAGTTTCTATCTACAATTAAAAGAGAGATATCCTCCTCTTCTAATGCCTGCTCAACTCCTTTGGTGTTTAAAAAACCCATTACATCAAAACCAGCATTTGTTAAATGAAACTCCTCTAACTCTAATAGATCTTCGTTATCTTCTATTATTAAAACAGTAGCACTCATTTTTGCTCCTAAAGGTATATTTAATTTAAATTTACAGTTTTAATTTACCACCCTCTATTGCATACTTTCTTAATTTTGCAATATTTACACATCTATCTGAAATTCTCTCCATTTTTCTTACAGAATTTAATCTTTTGGTAAAATATGAGATATCATTTTTATTATTACAAATTTCGCTTATTATACCTTTTTCTATTATAGATACAAAATCATCACATTTGCTCTCCTCTATAGATACCACTCTAATAAGCTCATTTAATATAGCTTCATCTTTAACTTTTATAATCTCTACAGAAGCTTTTAAAGCTGCTAGAGTACTTTGATAAAATGACTCTCTTGTACCATCACCTTTTAACTCCTCTTCTTCTATAATCTCTTGAGTTAGTGTCTTAATTTGAGCTGTAACATAATCACTAATTCTACTAAATTCACTTGTTATTTTCATCAAAGTTACAACTCTTCTTAAATCTTTTGCCTCTGGCGCATAAAGTGCTAAGACTTCTATTATTTTCATATCTATATTAGACTCCTCTTTAGAGCTACCTTTAAGCATATTTTTTGCCTCTTTTAGGCTATCTAAATTTTTACTCTCTAAAGCACCTACGACTAAAGCAAAAGCCACTTCTATATTTTTTGCAAAATCATAACTTCTACTATAAAGCTTCTCTAAATCCTCTTGATACTTACTTAACACTATCCAAACCTCCCTGTAATGTAGTCTTCTGTCATCTTTTCACTTGGGTTTGTAAATATTTTTTTAGTCTTATTAAACTCTATTAAATCACCCAAATACATAAATGCTGTGTAGTCGCTAAGACGACTTGCCTGTTGCATATTGTGTGTTACAATTGCAATTGAGACTTCGCTTCTTAACTCTGCAATTAACTCTTCGATTGCACCTGTTGAGATTGGATCCAATGCACTTGTTGGCTCATCAAAGAGCAGAACATCTGGCTTTAGTGCAACTGCTCTTGCAATACAAAGACGTTGCTGCTGACCTCCACTTAGCCCCATTGCACTACTTCTGAGTCTATCTTTAACTTCGTTCCAAATTGCAGCACCTTGCAGAGCTTTCTCTATTTTACCATCAAGCTCATCTTTATTACTAACTCCTGCAAGTCTTAATCCATAAGCTACATTGTCGTAAATAGACATTGGGAATGGCGTTGGTTTTTGAAAAATCATACCAACTCTTTGGCGAAGCTTAACCAAATCTGTCTCTTTTTTTAACTCCAAAATATTATCCATATTACCATTTTCATTTTGAAGTAATATTTTACCCTCATACTTCAAGCCAGGATATAGGTCGTGTATTCTATTAAATGCTCTAAGTAGAGTTGACTTACCGCATCCACTAGGTCCAATAAGAGCAGTAATCTTATTCTTCTCTATTGGTAAATTTATAGATTTCAGTGTTGGTTTGGGAGCATTAGGGTATGTAAAACATAAATCCTCTGCTCTCATTACATCTTTGTTTTCCATTAATTTTCCTTATTATTTGTGTTTACTTCTTGTTAGGTATCTACCACCTAAATTAATTACCAATACAACAGCTGTTAATACAAACGATGCTGCCCATGCTAAATCTTTACTCTCTTGGTCTGGATATGTTGCCAAGTTATAGATACTTACTGTTAAAGATGGAAACTGATCATTTAAGTTAAATGTAAAGAACTGACTATTTGCCGATGTGAAAAGCAGAGGTGCTGTTTCGCCAACTATTCTTGCAAATGATAGCAAAATACCCGTCATTAACCCAACTTTTGCAGCTTTTAAGACAATTTGCAAAATAATTTTATGTTTGCTTCCGCCAAGTGCAATGCCAGCTTCTCTAAGCTCTTTTGGAACAAGTGATAGCATATTATCAGTTGTGCTAACAATAATTGGTATCATCATAATAGCAAGAGCCAATACACCACCCCAGCCTGTAAAGTGGTTTACTTTGTCTATATATATTGCATATACAAATACACCAATAATTATAGATGGTGCACTCATCATAATATCACTCAAGTTTCTAATAACAAATGCAATTTTGCCATTGTTGCTATACTCTCTTAGGTAAATTCCAGCCATTACACCAATAGGAACAGCAAAAAATGTAGCAATTAATGCCATTACAAACTGCCCTACAAGCAGGTTTCTAATTCCGCCATCTACCAAATCGTGTGTAAAAATAGATAAGTTCATTGTAGCCAACCCCTTTATTAAAAGAGTGCCAAGTATCCAAAACAAGAACCCAAGCCCAATTATTGCCGAAAGAGTAGAGAGAGTTAAAATAATCTTGTTTAAAAGAAATCTTTTTTTCATCTTTTTCTCCCTAAAAAGTAAAATTTGGCAAACGATATAATTATAAAGCTAACTGCAAACAAAATCAGTGCTAAATAGAACATACTTGAAAGCTCCAAATCTTGTGCTTCTGCAAAGTTATTTGCTAAAAGTACAGGAATAGAGGTTGTTGGGTCTGTAACTTTTGAAGGCAACTTCACAATAGATCCAATCAAGAATGCAACTGCCATCGTCTCACCAAGTGCACGACCAAGTGCCAATATAACAGAGCCAATAATAGCTGTTTTTGAGTATGGCATAATTACATCTTTGATTACTTCAAACTTTGTAGCACCCATAGCATATGCACTCTCTTTTAACACACCTGGTGTTGTATTCATAGCATCTTTTGTAATTGCCGACATAAATGGAACAATCATAATAGCCAAAACAATACCAGCAGTTAATAGCCCAACACCACTGCCACCAAAACTTTGCTGAATTATGGGAGCAAAATAGAAAAGCCCCCACATTCCATAGATAATACTAGGAATTGCAGCAAGAAGTTCAATAGCAATAGATACAGGCTTTATCAATAGAGGATGTGCAACTTCTGTTAAGAATATCGCAATACCCATAGCAATAGGAACCGCAATAAGCATTGCTATAAGTGTTGCTAAAAGTGTCCCAACAATTGGTATATATCCACCAAATATACCACCATCATCATCTTCCCCTGGCTGCCAAGTTGTTGTAGTTAAAAAGTCCCAACCAAATGTATGTATTGCATCACTAGCATAAGAGTAAAGAATACCAAAAATTGCGACTAATATTACTAGGATTAAGATAGCAGAAAGAAGTGAAAAATCTTTAAATATTTTACCAACCATCAGTTAATGCCTTTTTCTCTTTTATTGTTTAAGTTATATTTTAGAGCTTGTAAAGAAGTATAAAATTAAAAAATTTTATACAAGTTATTCGGGCAAAAGCCCAAATAGTTACTTAATTTTCTTCTCTGCCCAGTATTTAGCAATCTCATCTTTTGTAGATGCTGGTAGTGGAACATAACCTAAATCAGCAGCAACTTTGTCGCCATTTTTGTATGCCCACTCAAAGAATTTAACTACCTCTTTATTCTTTTCAGCTTTTTCAGCTGGTAAAAGAATAAATGTAGCAGCTACGATTGGATAAGAAGTCTCACCATCTGGATCACCAATTATAGCATAGAAATCTTTCTCTTTTGTCCAACTTGCATATTTAGCAGCATCTTGGAAAGATTTAACAGTTGGATTAATAAACTTACCTGCTTTGTTTTGAACTTTCGCAGCTGGTAGGTTCTCTTTTAATTTATAAGAGTACTCAATGTAACCAATAGAGTTTTTAATTTGCTTAATGTTAGCAGTTACACCTGAGTTTGATTTACCAGCAACTACTTTTTCAGCTTTCCACTCTGGTTTTTTACTTACTTTAAACTCTGGATTAATTTTGTTTAAGAAGTAAGTAAAGTTAAAAGTTGTTCCAGATTTGTCAGCTCTTACAGCAACTGTAATAGGCTCGTGTGGAAGTTTAACATCTTTGTTCTCTTTTTTAATTACTTCATCATCCCACATTTTTGCTTTACCACTAAAGATTGCAGCAATTGCTTCTCTTGATAGTTTCAATTCACCATCTTTAACACCATCAATATTGTATGCAAGAACGATTGAACCAACAACTGTTGGGAACATATAAAGTTTGTTCTCTTTTAATACTTCTGGCTTAAGTGGCTTATCAGAACCTGCAAAATCTACAATTCTTTTTTTGATAGATTTAATACCATCACCTGAACCAGTTGGAGTATAGTTTACTTGAACACCTGTTGCTTTATTATATGCACTTGTCCATGCTTTATAAACCGGAGCAGGGAAAGATGCACCTCTACCTTTTAATGCCTCTGCATTTGCTGAAGTTGCTACTGCTAAAGCTACTACTGACCCTAATAGTAATTTTTTCATTTTCATCCTTTTATTGTTGTTGTTTTACAATTAAATTATACAAAATAACGGTAACCAAATGGTAACAAAAACGGTAACAGATATTTTTTTTACATATTTTAAAGTCACAAAATCAATTGCAGTATCCCATTTATTGATACTTGTAAAAATATTCTATCTACTATTATTACATATTGTAATTAAGCAATTACCGCGCCAACTGCTACTCTTAAAGTTTTGCAGTATCAATTAATAAGATAAATATTACAAAGCAAAACTTAGTAATTAAATTACAAAAATTAGTGATAGTAACCTGAGCGCGAGGCAATAGCTTAAATTAATTTTTTAACCCAAATAGACGCGAATGAATTCGTGTATCCATATTATTTAAAATTTGTTTTATTACTTAGATTGTAAATTTAACTTTTGCACTTAAAGTATAATTTTATGGTGCTAGCAAGATATTGTCTATATTTAATACAAAAGTTATTATACCTATGATATTGTATATTGAAAATTCTAAATAACCTATTTGTAGGGATTTAAAAAATAAATAGTTCTTCTCCGTATATATGACAATTTTTCAAAGATCCTGCAATATCACTATTTGATTTAAAATTAGGTGTTAAAGTTAAGGAAAGTCAATAAAAACTTTAAAGACCCCATGTAAGTTTAAGGAGAGTTACATCTATTACTATCTGTGGTAGATTCTGGGGTCTTCAAAATCCAAAGAGAGCGATATTACTCTCTTTGATAGATTAAAACTTATATTTAGCTTCCAATCTAACTCTGTGATCTTTTCTATCGCTAAAGTCTTTATTCTTTTGGAATCTATACTCAACTTTATAGCTAACTTTAGATACTTTAAATTTATATCCAACTCTAGCTGCAAATGCAGTTTTACCTGTATCTGGCTTATCTATACCAATATTGCTATATACTTTACCACCATAAAGTTTTGTGCTAAGAGCCAACCCTGCAATTTTTTGTTTACCAGCTTTAGATACATCACCACCAAAGCTTCCACCTACAACACTACCCCAGAAACCACTTGTTCCACCAAGGTTAAGTTTTGCATCACCATCATTTAAATAAGCTAAAGTTAATTTAGCATCAACTCCACTAAAACTATTCTTAATATATGTTGCTACTCCATAAGTTGCTTTTGTTCCATTACCAGCTTGTGCAATAGAACCTGCATCAGCTTTTGCATAAACAGATTGTAAACCTACTTTTATACCACTGATTTTACTATCTACACTACTCCATACAGAAAATGCCTTACCATTAGCTCCATTTGAAGGGATAAAATATAAATTACCTCTAAGTGTAGTATCACTAAAAGATTTATTAGCAAAACCTAACATAAATAGACCCTTATTTGAGCCATTAATTTTTGTAGTTGATGTTCCATCTGCAACACTAGCTACCCATGCACCAACTAAAGTAGTTTTACTTAAATCACTATTTTCTACAGTAAGTGCATTAAATGTGTTGTCAAGTCTTCCTAAACTATCATCACTCCATGCCCATGGGCTAATTTTTTTAGATAGAGCTTGACGACCAAGTTTAAATTTAGTTTTACCACTCTTGTAAGTTAAATATAGTTGAGAAATCTCAGCATCTTCACCAGTTTTCTTTAATTTACCATCAAGTTTAAAAGTTCCAGCAACTTCAGCACCAAAACCAAAGCCATTACCTAAATCTTTATTTTTAATACCCAACACTACTGTTGATTTAGCCTTATTATGAGCACTTTTAAATAACTCTTTACCATCTTTTCCAGATTTAAACTCATATCTAAATCCAATTTGTCCCCAAAAATCACACGCTGCTGGAGCTGGAGCAACTTGTGGAGCTACTGGAGCTACAGGAGCAATATTTCCACCTGCAAATATTGCACTTGTTGCAACTAATGATAATAGTAAACCTCTTTTCATAAAATCTCCTTGTTTTGTTTTGTTAATGAATGCTAAAAAGCATTAACATTTTATTAACATTTAGTAACAAAGCGGTAACCAAATAGCTACATTTTGGTAACAAATTGTAAACAAGATATAATATGTCAATATGTCATATTGTTATCAATTTGTTACCCAAGAGCAATAGAATTTCTAAAATACTTTTAAGGAAATTTATGAATAAAGTATATTGTGAAAATATAAGCAAATATATAGCCCAACACTTTTTAAATATAAAGCACTTTGAAGATATAAAACTAATAAAACACTTTATCATTAAGCAACATAGAGACAACAATATCTACTTTAAATATAAAAAGAGAATTTATCATATTAAAATAGTAAGCAAACCCTACAAAAATATACACAATAGAATGCTTCAAAACTACAACTCACTAATGCAAGAGTATGAAGATTACCAAATAGAGCAGTATATTCTATATATAGGAGATAGTGTTGCCAAGCTAAAAAACTCTATAAACAGAGATGAGTTAATCTATATCTATACAATTATAAATTTAAATGATTTTAAAAAAAAGGAGTCTATCCAAAGTCAAGAGATTTCAAAAGTTCTTTTATCGATACTATTTAGTGATAAAAATCAAGAGCTTTTTGTAAATAAAATTATAAATAGAGTCTATAATCTCTCAGCAACGCAGAGTGAGTTTAGAGAGTATCTAAAAGAGTTAAAGCTTCTTTCAAGATATAAAGATTTAGAAGAGCATATTCAAAGATGGGAGAGTTTTTTGCAAAATAGCAATTTCCAAAAGCTTCTTTTCAAATCGTGGCAAAAGAGCCAAGATATTTTTAATTGAAGTAGAGAGTTTGGGGCAATTAAGCCTCACTCCTCTTTTTTGCTCTTTTTACTTGCAAATCCTGCACCTTTTTTCTTTTTGTGCTTTAAATCAAGCTTCTCAATTGCCTCTTTATAATCAATTCCATTTTGCTTCATCACCACAAAACAGGTAATCAAAGCAGCAATAGCATTTGGAACTTCACCCTTTTTCTTATATGATTGAATATTCTTTTCACTAACTTTTATCAATTTGCTAAATTTTGGCAACGAAATCTCTGCATCTAATAGTGCTTTTTTAAATTCAATAAATGTCACTATAAACCCCCTTTAACCTGAGTTCGATAAAAAAAAGAGTATTAAAAGAGTAGTCATCCTATAATTTCAATCAAGTAAAAACAAAAAAGGATGACTAAGAAATGTTAACAAAAATATTCTGTGAGATAGATGACTTTATGAAAGAATTTGAAGATAAATATAAAAAAAAGGTTACTAGAGAATAAAGATAAGAAAATAAAGTATGGTTCAAGGTTAACAATGAGTGAAGTAATGACAATAGTTGTATATTATCACAATTATGGGAATAGAACATTTAAAGATTTTTATTTAAAAAGTGTTTCAAAACATTTAAAAGGATACTTTCCAAAATTAGTTTCGTATAACAGATTTGTAGAATTAATACCAATAGTTTTAATACCATTAATAGCCTTTTTAAAACTAAAAAGGTTAGTTAAATCTAACTCAATAACATTTATAGACTCAACAAAAATAAGAGTATGTCATAATAAGAGGATTAATAACAATAAGACTTTTAAAGGAATAGCCAAAAGAGGAAAGTCAACAATGGG
>CAMZLH010000003.1 GCA_947311565.1 uncultured Nitratifractor sp. | reverse complement strand
GTTGGCGCCAACATTCCTAGGTTAATGGAGGCTTTAGAATGAAACAGCCGTGACGTATATTTGGATAAACTGTAATTTTTTGACATTTTAAAGTTATAATAGCTTTGAGGAATCTCTAACAATATGTAATACCCACCCTGCGAGCATCACTAGCTTTCGCTTATGCGTTGTTACTCTTTCTCACCTTAGCTACGGCTAGGGTTTCGAAAGAGTGCCTAGCCTATGCGAAAAGCTAATGATGTTGTGAACGTCTAGGTTAATCAGAGGGTTCAATTAGTTAAAGTTCAGATCTATATCCCGAAGCAGAGCCTTAGATTTTAGTAAATAGTATTTTAAAATTGGTAAAGGTAGTAGAATATTCAAATAGGTAAATTTTTTATTATAGTAACACTTTTGCTAACTAGTATATATCCTAAAAATATAGAACAAACAAAATGTAATGAAGCATTAACTCTTAGTAAAGAGCTAAACAAAAGTGGTACTAAGCTTTATGAAAATAGAGAGTATAAAAGATCGAAAGAGTTATTTCTAAAAGCATTGAAAAGCTCAAATAAAAACTTTCAAGCATTGTATAATTTAGGCAATATTGCAAAAATAGAAAAAAATTACAAAGAGGCGATATATTACTACATTAAAGCTTTAAAGATAGACCCAAATAATAAGCAAATTTTATATCAGTTGGGAGTTGCACAATTCCTTACAGATAATGCTAAAAGTTCTTCTGAAAGCTTTAGGAAAGCCTTTTTAAATGGCGCAGGGGTAGATGCTCTATCTAACCTTGCGCTAACTTATATCTATATGGAAGAGTATAAAAAAGCTCAAGATATTTACGAAAATATAGTAGATAACTACAGCAAAGATAATTTTTTTGACTATTTGTCAATATTTCAGCTATCATTTTTACAACATAACGCTATTAAAAAGAGATATATTACAGAGTTTAGCAGTAGGTATAAAAACAGTAAAAAAGCACAATTATTGCGTAAATGTATATAATATTAAACAATGCTCAATACAAAAAACCTTATAAAGAGAAGAAAACTACAAGTGGCTTGGGAGCTAAAGCAGACTATAGTTGCAATATAAAAAGAGCCAAATAAAAAGATAAATTTACACTAGAACCCTGTTTAGAGTGGTAACTTTGTATATAAAAATTTAAGTTAAAAGATACTTTACTCTTATTTGTTAAAAATTAAGTAGATTCAAATTTTCGTAGTACTCAATTTGGCATTGTAGAAAAGTATCAGCCATTAGGAGTATTTTACTCTGATATTCTCTTCGTAATTAAATTTTAACTACTTTTTAGCTATAATCAAACTCATTTGGGAGAGTGTGGCTATTTCTTTTAGCTACTACACGAAATTGTAAACTTGATCTAACATACTTCTCTTTACAATCTTCTTACTCTTCTAGAAACTCCAATGTAAGGTTAAAATATGCAAGAACTCTATAAATCTTTTAAAGATAATTGTGGCTTTGGTCTATTGGCTTCTATCGATAACAAGCCAACTCATAAAAACTTAGAAGATGCAATTATTGCACTTTCAAGAATGATGCACCGTGGTGCAATTGCTGCTGATGGTAAAACAGGTGATGGTAGTGGATTACTTTTATCAATTCCTAGAGAATTTTATAAAGCAGAGGCTCAAAGAGCTGGGTTTGAGCTACCTAGTGAATATGCAGTTATGGTGGTTTTTTCTAAAAACGAAGATAATTTTGATGTTATTGAGCAGAAGCTTCAAGGTAATGATTTAAAAGTACTATTTACAAGAGAAGTTCCTGTAGATACAAATGCCCTAGGAGAGCAAGCTATAGAGACTCTACCAACTATTAAACAGCTATTTGTAGTACCTAACTCTATAGTAGCAGATAGCAGATTTAAAGCATTAGTATATTTAAGTAGAATAGAGATAGAGAAGGCTCTTAAGGGTGACGAGGATTTCTATATACCATCATTCTCTGCTGATGTTGTATCATATAAGGGTCTTGTTATGCCAACGCATATTAAAGAGTTTTATCGTGATTTAGCTAATAAAGAGTTTGAGATATCTTTTTGTCTTTTCCATCAGAGATTCTCTACAAATACCTTGCCTCAATGGAGACTTGCACAGCCATTTAGAACAATTGCACACAATGGAGAGATAAACTCTATTACAGCAAACCGATTTAATGCAAAAGCTAAGTTAGCAATTGCAAAATCTAAAGTATTTACAGATAAAGAGCTAGATAGAGTAAGAGATGCAGTTATGCAAGATGGTGCGAGTGACTCTGCAAGTTTAGATAACTTTTTAGAGTTTTTACTTATAAATGGAACAGACTTCTTTAAGGCTGTAAGATCAGTAGTACCTGCTCCGTGGCACAACTCGGCAACAATGGATAGCGAACTTAGAGCATTCTATGAGTATGCAAGTACCTGTTTTGAACCATGGGATGGACCAGCAGCAGTAAGTGTTACTGATGGTAGATATATAGGGTGTATATTAGATAGAAATGGGCTTAGACCATCTAAATATATTATTACAAAAGATAATAGACTTTTAATATCATCTGAGTATGGAGTTTTAGAGATACCAGAGTGTGATATAGCAGATAGAGGGAGACTTCAGTCTGGTCAGATGATTGGACTAGATTTAAAGTATGGAAAAGTTTTAAAGACTAACGAGATAGATAACTATGTTAAATCTATGCATCCATACTCTAAATGGCTAAATGAGAGTATGAGTTACCTACAAGAGTATGCACATAGTGTAAATGATCTAAAGATAAATGTAGAGAAGATTCCACACGATGAGCTTAGAGCAAAACAGAGATACTTTAACTATACTCAAGAGGTTTTAAAAGATATTATTAAACCTATGATTATAGAGGGTAAAGAGACAACTGGAGCTATGGGTGATGATACTCCAATTGCAGCTTTCTCGGAAGCTCAAAGAAACTTTACAGACTTCTTTAAACAAAAATTTGCACAAGTTACTAACCCTCCTATTGACCCAATTAGAGAGAAGAATGTAATGAGTTTAAATACTGGTTTTGGCGAGATACAAAATATCTTAAGTGACGATGCTCTACATGCAAAGAGACTCAAAACTGTTATGCCAATTATGTCTCCAGAGAAGTATAGTCTGCTTATAGAGTTTGGTACAGAGGGGTGCGCTAAGTATGATAGCTCTTACAAGGCTAAGGTCTTCTCTACATCTTATTTAGAAGATTTAAAAGGCTCATTAGATAGTTTAGTGAAGAAGATTATTACTTCTGTAGAAGAAGATAGCACAAGAACAATCATTTTAGATGATAGAGAGCTTAGTGAGAGTCTAAAAGTTATCCCTATGGCGATGGTAGTAGGAAGATTAAACCAAGTTCTTTTAGATGAGAAGTTAAGATATTTAGTAAATATAGTTTGTGTTACAGGAGAGGTGTTTGACCCACACTCTGCAGCAGTTCTAATTGGTTATGGTGCTGCATCTATACTTCCATATCTTCTCTACTCTACAGTTATAGAGATATCTAAAAATGAGTTAGATGTATCTAAAGAGGATATGCCAATACTACTTAAAAAGTTTAGAAGAGCTATGGGCTTTGGTGTATCTAAAGTTATGTCAAAAATGGGAATTTCGACAATATCATCTTATAGAAACTCTAGATTATTTGATGTTATTGGACTTAGTAAAGAGATAGTAAGTGACTGTTTTAATGGTTCAGTTGGCTTATTACCTGGGCTTGGATATGAAGATATTGACCAAAGATTAAACTCGAACCATAAAAAAGCATTTACAACAGCCTTTGAGGGTAAAAAACTAGAGCTATATAAAGGTGGTTTCTATAAGTATAGAAAAGGCGAAGAGTTCCACGACTTCTCTCGCCCAACAATTAGAGCTATGCAAGCTGCTTCTGTATCTGGTGAAGAGAGAGATTATGAAGAGGTTAAGAAGCTTGTAAATGAGCGTGATAAGAAGTTTATTAGAGACTTTTATGAGCTAAGCTCTACAAGAGAGCCAATAAATATAGATGAAGTTGAATCAATAGAGTCTATATTTAAGAGATTCTGTACTGCTGCTATGTCTATGGGTTCTATATCTCAAGAGGCTCACGAAGTGCTAGCAGTAGCTATGAATAAAATTGGTGGACAATCTAACTCTGGAGAGGGTGGAGAAGATGTAGATAGACTTAAAACTAATAAAAACTCTGCAATTAAGCAAGTTGCTTCTGGTAGATTTGGAGTTACGCCAGAGTATCTAAGAAGTGCTACAGAGATTCAAATTAAAGTAGCGCAAGGTGCAAAACCAGGAGAAGGTGGTCAGCTACCTGGTAAGAAAGTTAGCCCACTAATTGCAAAATTAAGATTTACAAAACCTGGTGTTACACTAATTTCGCCACCACCACATCACGATATATACTCTATCGAGGATTTAGCACAGTTAATTTATGACCTTAAGCAGGTAAACCCAAATGCTAAAATTGCAGTTAAGCTTGTATCTACAGCTGGTGTTGGAACTATTGCTTCTGGTGTTGCTAAGTGTTATGCCGATAAGATTATTATTAGTGGAGGCGATGGTGGAACAGGTGCTGCACCTATTGGTTCTATTAGATTTGCTGGTAATGCTTGGGAACTTGGGCTTATAGAGGCACACAACTCTTTAAAAGTTAATAATCTAAGAGAGATGGTAACAATAGAGACAGATGGTGGTTTAAAGACAGGATTAGATATTGTTAAAGCAGCAATATTTGGTGCAGAGCAGTATGCATTTGGTACAGGAGCTTTAGTTTTAGTTGGTTGTATAATGTTAAGAGTTTGTCACTTAAATACATGTGCAGTTGGTGTTGCTACACAAGATGAGGTCTTAAGAGCTAGATTTAACGGAAATGTAGATAAGGTAGTTAACTACTTTACTCTAGTTGCAAACGAAGTAAGAGAACTACTAGCTTCTGTTGGTTATAAGAGCCTAGAGGAGATTATAGGTAAAACAGAGCTTCTAAAAGTTATAGATGACGAATTTGCTAAGAAGTTTGATTTAGAGGAGCTTTTAGTAAAGGTAGATGGTATAGATACATGTCAAGTTGAGTCAAACGAGCCATACGATAAGAATGAGTATGAGCAAGAGATTGTAAAAGAGCTTATGTCAACAATTAAAAATCCAGTAGCACCTGTTGTACTTAATAAAAAGATATCTAACCTAAATAGAAGTTTTGGTGCTAGAATATCTGGAGAGATTGCGGCACTTTATGGAAATAAAGGTTTAGCAGATGATACAATTACAATAAACTTAGAGGGAACTACAGGTCAAGCACTTGGAGCCTTTATAAGTAATGGTATGACACTAAATGTAAAAGGTGCAGGAAACGACTATATCGGTAAAGGTATGAGTGGTGGTAAAATTGTAATTGCATCAGATAAAGGTAGTGAGCACTTCTCTTTAGGTGGTAATACATGTCTTTATGGTGCAACTGGTGGAACACTATATGTTGCAGGACAAGTTGGAGAGAGATTTGCAGTTAGAAACTCTGGTGCAACAGCAATTGTAGAAGGTACAGGTGACCACCCATGCGAATATATGACAGGTGGAACAGTTGTAATTTTAGGAGAGACTGGCTCTAACTTTGGTGCAGGTATGACAGGTGGTAAAGCATTTGTTTACGATATCGAAGGCACACTATATAACAGAGTTAACCAAGAACTAGTAGAGGTAGTAAAAATTAATACTGAAGAGCTAGATACAGATATGTTCGAATTAAAAATGCTACTAAAAGATTATCTAGCTAAAACAAACTCTAAAAAGGCTAAGTTTATCTTAGATAACTTTAGATTAGAGATAAATAATTTCTGGATGGTAATACCAAGAGGTACAAAAGCTACTTTAGAGATTGGTAAAAAAGGTGAGTAGCCATTAAGGCTAACTCTAAATGTTATTATATCTATTATAAATGATATACTTATTTATAAGGTTATGCAAGAACTCTATAGTTAATATTTAATAAAGTAGTACTAAGGATAGCTGTGAATTTTATTAAGATATCTCTTTTATATCTTATAATTATTGTTAATTTATCAGCTATACTCTATAGTAGTAGTCTCAAAAAAGATATTATTTTAAAAAAAATAGAGATACTCTCTTCTTCTAAAGAGGTAGATATTAATAAAGTTAAAAACAGCAAGTTTAGTAGTGTAGAGCATAACCATATAGAGGTAAAAAATAGTAAAATATGGATTAAACTAGAGCTATATAATAGATTAAATAGAGTCTACTCTCCTATACTATATTTAAATTCAAACTACCTAGATAGTGTTAAAGTTTACGAAGTCAATGGCTCTAAATTAGACTATCTAAGAGATATCGGCTTTAAACATAGAATTAATAATATACTATATCCATATATAGAGTTAAACTTTAGAGAAAAAGGTATTAAAAATCTATATATACAAATAAGTAGCAGTAAAAGAGCTCTTGATTTCTCTATATTTGTTGATAACAAAGAGAGCCTATTTAAAAAAGATAGATATAGCAAACTTATAAATATATTGGCTCTTGGCGTTACTTTAGTTATTGCATCTATATTTTTACTGCTACTATACTATAGAGCATATAAAAGTTATATATTTTTTATATTTTTTATGCTTCTCTCTATTTATTATAATAGCTATATATCTGGCATATTAAGTCTATTCTTTAGTGCAGATCTAATGGCTCTAAATGCTAAGATAGATACTATATTATTAGACTCTATTTTAATTCTGCTATCATCTGCTACTCTATACTTTTTAAAACTAGAGAGTAGCAGAGTATATAGCTACTATTTAGCTACAATCTCGATACTATTTGTAGAGATAATGTTAGATATATTTTTACAACTACCTAAACCTATATTTATATTTGGTCTACTTATTACTTTAATATTTAATCTTCTCTCTGGTTTATATAGCTATAAATTAGGTTTAAAAGAGGTAAGATTATATATTTTAGGTATATTAACCTATATAGCTTACACTTTAGGTGCAGTTGTATTTAATATAGAGTGCATAGGATATATCTATATAGCATCTATCGTATTGCTCTCTATAGCCTACCTCGATAGATACTATTTAGTCTATATAAGAGATATGAACTACTTAGTTAGTAGTTTAGATAAAAAAATTATTTTAGATAATCAAATAGAGCAGAAAAAAAATTCAATTAAAGAGCTTGAAAAGAGTGAAGCTATTATAAAAAGAGATATCAGTAAAAGAGTAAATGGTACACTGATAAGTACAGTAAATATACTAAAAATGCATAACCGAAGAGTATATGAGAGTAATATTTTAGATAAATTAAATAGTATCGAAGATAACTTACTATCTATTAGTAGCATATATACTATATTTCTAAATAAACCAAATATAAACTCTATCGATATGAAAGAACCTATAGAAGAGTTAATTAAAGATAGATTAAATAGGTACAACAAAATAGATAAAGAGCTAACAATATCTACAAGTATAGATGCAAAATTAAAACTTCAAGATGCCATATACGTTGCATACTCTATTATTAGTGCAATAGAGAATAGTTATAAAAATAAGCTAAAAGAGCACTTAGATATTAAGCTAAAAATGGAACTAGATGGAAAACATATAATCTCTATAAAACATACTAATCTTAATAGTATAAAAAAATCACTATGGAGTAAATAGAAGTTTACTGCCTCTCTAGGTAAATCAGGACAGTACCTTACTCTATCGCTTTAATGGATAATTAAAAGATTACAATGGAAAATTTAACAATAATCTGCTTGAAACCAAACAATTATCAATTAATTAAAAGTCCCCTAAAAATCGGGTCGCTTGGACGCTTCGCTTAATGGATAATTGCCAATGTATAATGGATAATTAAAAGATTACAATGGAACAAATAATAATAAATTGCATGAAACCAATTCATTCTCAATTCTCAATTCTCAATTAAT
>CAMZLH010000002.1 GCA_947311565.1 uncultured Nitratifractor sp. | reverse complement strand
TACAAGCAGGAGCAAAAGATGTTGTAATGAGCCTATGGAGTGTAGATGACAACCAAACAGCCAACCTAATGAGCAACTTCTATAAAGAGCAACAAAACAAAAAAGAGTATAAAAAAGCACTAAAAGAGGCAAAACTAAAGATGATAAAACAAAACCTACACCCAGCATATTGGAGTGCATTTGTGATTAGTGGAAAGTGAAGTAGTTGATATAAGATGTTGTACCAGAGTAGTGATTGCAGAAGATAAGTTTTGGTTTTTAATGTATGTAGATCCTCTAGTTAAGCTAGAGGATGACACCATTGTTATATAGTATAAATAAGGTTTAAAAAATAGTATATAGTTTTTAAAAAATTTCGCTAAAATTGTATTTATATAATCCAAAAGGAAATTAGTGTTTAGTAGATTTTGCAAAGAGCTTCATAGTAGAGAAAATTTTATAACTGTCGAGATAACACCACCTCATGGTGCTTCTATAGGTACTATTTTAGATAAGATAAAGAGTAGTAATATAGTTGACAAGATATCTGGTTTTAGCGTAACAGATAATCCCTTAGCAAAGCTAAAGATGTCAGCAATTTTGAGTGCAATAAAGGTTCAGCAAGAGTTTAAAAAACCTGTAATTACTACTATTAGTATGAGAGATAGAAATAAACTCTCTTTGCAATCAGACCTTTTAGGGGCTAACGACTTTAATTTAAGGCTTATTTTAGCACTTACTGGTGACCCTGCAAAGCTTAGTGACCAACCAGAAGTTAAAGGTGTTTTAGAGAGAGACTCTACTCTACTTTTAAGCATAATTTACAAGTTAAATAATGGTTTTGACTACTCTGGTAAAGAGCTAAAACCAAAGCCAAAGCCTATATATCCCTTTGCTGTTAGTAACTCGTATGCAAAAGATTATAATACTATTAAAAAGCGAATGATAAAAAAACTAAATTATGGTGCAAGAGCTATAATAACACAACCTCTATACGATACAAATAGTGCAAAAAAGCTTTTAGAGATATTTAGTGAAGCTAAAGAGCTAAGTATTAGAGATACAGCAAAAGAGGCAGAGTTAATTTTTGGGCAATTCCCTGCTATTCGTGCTAGAACAGTAAATTTTATATCAGATAAAGTACCAGGGATATATGTACCAAAAGAGATAATAGACGAGATGAACCTTGCAGCAATGGATGGCATAGAGAGAGAGGAAGAGGTTGGATTAAGAGTATCGCAACAGATATTTAACGATATTATAGAGCTTCATGGCAAAGTACACTTAATGACACATAATAGATTTGATTTATGCAGTAAATTAATAGATGGGTTATAATTGAACTCTCTAAATAACCTAAATTTAGACTATACATTAATATATTTAAAATAAAAATAACAGGAGATATTTTGATATTTGTAGTAGTTAAGACAATACATTTACTATCAGCATTTATTTATGGTGGTTTTTTAATTAGTGATAATCTTTTTTTATCTTTAATGAAAAAGAGATTATCTACCGATGAACATGCAAAGGCTCGTGGTAGTTTTGCACCATTTGTTAGAGCTGTTGTGCCAAAGGCTTTGGTTGTGGCTGTTGTTACTGGGCTCTACCTTATATCGCAAGTTTTTGGAGAGATTGGAGCAGATGGCTTAAATAGGTATCAAATACTTCTATCTCTAAAGGCATTTTTAGGTATTTGGCTTGGTGTTCGTGGTATATTGCAAGTCTTTTTTGGTATTGACCCTTTAGTTTTTAAGAGCCATAGGTTACCATTCGTATTTGTATTGACAATTATATTTTTATCGCAATTTATGCATATTTAGGAGCTAACAATGAAAACTATTGGGCTACTTGGTGGTATGAGTTGGGAGAGTACAGCACTCTATTATGAGATTATTAATAAAGAGATACAGAGCAGACTTGGCTCATTACATTCGGCAAAGGTTGTAATGTTTAGTGTTGATTTTGAAGAGATTGAGAGGCTTCAGCATAGTGGAAATTGGGATAAATTGGGTGAGATTTTAGCTAAATATGCACAAAATATCGAAAATGCAGGAGCAGACTTTTTGCTAATTTGCACCAATACAATGCACAAAGTTGCACCTCAAATTGAGACTCTTATAGATATTCCAATAGTTCATATTGCAGATACTACAGCTAAAGAGTTATTAAAAGATGGTATTAAAAAAATTGGGCTACTTGGTACTGCTTTTACTATGGAGCAAGAGTTTTACAAAGGTAGATTAAGTAAAAAGTTTGACTTAGAGGTTTTTACTCCTTCTCAAGAAGATAGAGAGTTAGTCCATAAAGTAATCTATAACGAATTATGTCTAGGAGAGTGCAAAGAGAGTTCTAAACAAGAGTATTTAAGAGTTATAGATAAGTTATCTAAAAAAGGTGCAGAGGGAGTAATTTTAGGTTGTACCGAAATTGGGCTTTTAATAGAGCAGCAAGATAGCAATATAAAGCTCTATGATACAACATCTATTCATGCAAAAGCTGCTGTAGATTATGCATTAGATAATTAAATATTTAGATATAGTGTGTTTTTACATATAGATATAGACTCATTTTTTATCTCGGCAGAGAGAACTATAAATAGAAGTCTATTAAATATACCTTCAGCAGTTGGTAGTAGAAGTAATTTAGAGATATTTAACCGACATCGAGATAATACTAAACTTATAAATATAAATAGTGGTGCATTTGTTACACCTGTGTTTCACAATAATAATAAACGAACCTTCGAGAACTACTTTATAGATAAGATAGATGGTAAAGAGAAAATAAGAGGTATAATTACAACAGCAAGTTACGAAGCAAGAGCTTGTGGGGTTAAGACTGCTATGCCAATAGCCCACGCACTTACACTATGTCCTCAAATGGTTGTTGTGCCATCTAACTATCCTCTATACCACAAGCTATCTAAGGCTATATATATGGAGCTAAAAAAAGATATACCTAAAATAGAGCAGTATAGCATAGATGAGTTTTTTGGTGATGTAAGTGGCTGGGTAGAGAGAAAAGATATAGAGAAATTTGCTACATTTTTAAGAGATAAAATATATAGTAAATTTAAAATTCCTGTCTCTGTTGGTGTATCTAACTCTAAATTTATTGCTAAACTAGCTACTAACAAAGCTAAACCATTTGGTGTATCTATTGTAGAAGATCAGTTTAGCTTTATTAACGATATTCCAATAGAGAGCTTTCCCGGAATTGGAAAAAGTTTTGCAAATAAACTACATAAATATGGAATTAAAACACTTGGTGATATATGTAAATCTAAAGAGCTACTATACAGATGGAAACTACCAGGTATAGAGATATACAAAAGAGTTTGCGAAGAAAATTGTGGCGAAATAAAGATAAAAGAGCCAAAAAAATCTATAGGTTTGGGTAGAACATTTGATGTAATATATGAGAGAGAAGAGATAAAAAGACGCTTAGTAGTAATGGCAAGACATATCTCATATATGGTTAAAAAAGCCAAAGTTAATCCACTCAGATATGATATTAAAATATACTATAGTGATGGACATAAACTAAAAAATGGTCTTAGCCTTAATAGAGTATTTAATGAGCATCTGCTTAAAAGCACAATTATTGAGCTACTAGATACTATTTGGCTAGAGAATATTGGTGTTGTAAAGCTTCGTGTAAGTCTATCTAACTTTCAAAAAGAGCAACAAAATACCCTATCTCTGCTAGACTATAACAACGACTCTACACAACAAGATCTAGATAAAGCAGTTACAAGCCTTAGAGAGAAATTTGGGCTAGATATCTTAAAGAGTGGAAATGAAATTTAAAATTTAAAATCCTCTCCGAGGTAGTGTTTCTTAACATCACTATTTTGAGCTATCTCTTCGCTACTACCATTAGCTAACATTTTACCACTCTCTAATACATACGCTCTATCACAAATTTGTAGTGTCTCTCTTACATTGTGATCTGTAATTAAAATACCAATATCCATAGATGCAAGTTGAGCAATAACCTTTTGTATATCTGCAACAGCAATTGGGTCAACCCCTGCAAATGGCTCATCTAGTAGCAAAAACTTTGGGCGATTAACCAATGCTCTAGCAATTTCACATCTTCTACGCTCTCCACCACTTAATTTAACACCTAATCGCCTTCTAATAGGCTCGATATTTAAAGCTACTAATAGCTCCTCTACTCTCTTTTTTTGTTCATCTTTGCTAAGCACTCCAGCCTCGGCAGCTATATATAAATTCTCTTCTACTGTTAAGTCTCCAAAAATACTAGACTCTTGAGGAAGATATCCAATACCATACTCGGCTCTTTTACTTAAAGGCATCTTTATAATACTCTCGTTATCTATTAATACATCTCCACTACTTGCTTCTACAATTCCACAAATCATATAAAATGTTGTAGTTTTTCCTGCCCCATTTGGTCCAAGAAGCCCTACAACCTCTTTGCTACTTACTGTAATAGATACATCACTTACTATCTCTTTTTTTCCAATTACTTTTGTTAAATTATTTGCCTCTAACTTATGCACTCAACACCTCCAAACTATATTCTCTTAAACTACTATTAACTATATCAATATCTATAGAGTAAATTTTAAACCCTGCTCTAGATAGTAACTCGATAAGCTCTTTACTAGCCCACTCTACAAAGTGTAAACCCTCTTTCTCAAACTCATCTACTAACCCTAGCTCTACTAACTCTATAAAATCTACTCTATAAAAATCATAATGAAAAATCTTTTCACTATAAGATTGTTGCAAAGAGAATGTAGGAGATGTTATAAGATGACTATCTACGCCTAAAGCCTCTACAAAGCTCTTTACTAAAGTTGTCTTACCAACAGCTAAATTTCCATTTAATAAGACTACAGCATCTGATGGAAGAGTATCTAAAATCTCTGTTGCAACACTATCTAAAGTATCCAAGCCACTTTGAATACTATTTGACTCTTTAAAGTTTGTTTGAGACTTCAATAATCTTCTCCAGTTGCTCAATTGCTTTTTGACTATCTATTGCATACTCTAGCATCTCAATACCCTCTTTAATATCTCTTGCTTTACCATCTGCAAATAGCGCATAAGCTCCATTCAACAAGACAACATCTCTTTTTGCACCCTTCTGCACACCACTTAAAATATCTCTTGTAATTATAGCATTCTCTTTTGCCTCACCACCAAGTATCGCCTCTTTTGGTGATAGCTTAAAACCATGAGCTTCTGGATTAATAATACCCTCGCTAACCTTACCAGACTCTACATAAGCAAACTTAGTAGGTGCAGATATACTAATCTCATCCATACCATCTTCGCTACTTACTACATAGGCTCTTTTGGTATCTAACTCAAGTAGAGCATTTGCCATTACATCTATAAAATCTGGGCTAAATACACCAAGCAGATACTTCTTAGCACCTGCTGGGTTTGTAAGTGGTCCTAATATATTAAATATTGTTCTGTGACTCAAAGATTTTCTAATTGGCATAATGTGCTTCATTGCAGGGTGGTGATTAATTGCAAAAATAAATGTCCAGTTTGCCTCTTCTATCATTTGAACCTGCTTTGATAACTCCAAGTTTAAGTTAATTCCAAGAGCTTCAAGAGCATCAGCAGAGCCAGATTTACTTGTAATACTTCTATTTCCATGCTTTGCAACACGACTTCCAATTGAAGCTAACAGTAAAGAGACTGTTGTAGAGATATTAAAACTACCACTCTTATCTCCACCAGTTCCAACAATATCTATAAGCTCATCTTGAAGCTCGCTAGATACTGGTAGTTTAATAGAGTGTGCTCTCATTACACTTGCAGCATTAGCAATATCTTCGCTGCTCTCACCATTTTTATATAGTGAAACCAAAAATTCTCTTGCCTCATTATCGCTTAACTCATTTTTAAATAATTTCTCGAACATCACTCTACTCATACTCTCTCCTTATTACAGTTGCAAGATTAAATTCAAAAGCTTATAGAGCCCTTGAATTTAAGCTTAAAAAAACAAGGCTTACCTCATTTTCTTAATTATCTATCTCCAGAACATATTCATCTTTTGCGCTCTTTGGCACTGTTTTAGTTGTTGGAATTTGCAACACTTCGTAAATTCTAGCACCCTTTAGATACTCTATTGTTATCTTATCTCCAACTCTAACATCTTTAGATGGCTTTGCCTTTATTTTATTTATAAAGACAACTCCACTCTTAACCATATCTTGTGCAACTGTTCTTCTCTTTACTACATTTACAGCACTTAGCCACTTGTCAATTCGCAAGAGTAAACTCCTCTTTCGCTTTTTTTGCCTCTATATCGCCAATCATTGTTAAAGCACCACTATTAATATAGCCATCACTCTCTAACTCTTTATATATCTCTTTGGCTCTATCTAGCTCAAACATTCCAGTATTTACTAGAGCTTTTAAAACTTCATCTATACTCTCGTCGCTCTCTTTAACCAAGAGCTTTAAGAGCATAACTTTCTTCTCTATATCAGCTTCATTCAGACTCATTAATGTAACTCTTCGTTTAATTTAACCTCTCTAGTGCTTCTTAAAGCAACAATCTCACCATTTGTAGAGTCTTGACGATAGTGAATACCATTTAAGTTTACAAGTTCACTACCTTTAAATATCTCTTTATCTGCAAGTTTTGCATCTGGATTTGCATCTTTAATCTTAGCTAACTGCTCTGGCTTTATATGAACCTTTGTTCCTGCCAAAATTGTAACACCAGCATCTACAATACACCCATCACCAATAGGAAGCCCAGTAACAGAGTTTGCACCAAGAAGTGTATTCTCACCAATACTTATTGGGTTACCATCTGTTCCACTTAAAACGCCTAAGATACTTGCACCACCACCAACATCACTACCGCTTCCAACAATTGCAGATGAGCTAATTCTACCCTCTACCATAACAGGTCCTAAAGTTCCTGCATTAAAGTTAATATAACTCGCCCCTGGCATTACTGTTGTACCTGCTGCTAACTGAGCACCCATTCTAACCTTACTTGCATCTAGAACTCTTGTATTATCTGCTGGAATAATATGCTGAAGATATCTTGGGAACTTATCTACACTATCGATATTTGGGAAAGTACCCTTAAGTTTCATCTCAATCTCGTTCTCTCTTAAATACTCTAACTCATATGGTGCTCTGCCAACCCAAGCAACATTACTTAAGACTCCAAATGCTCCATTTAAATTAACTCCTCTTAGCTCTGCTTTTCCAAGAGATAATGCATAAAGTTTTAAATATACACTCTCTACACTTTTAGGTGCGTCATCTTCGAATATAATTGTAATTGTATAGTCTCTTCCAATATCACCCATCTCGTTTAATACTTTTACAACTTGTACATTTTTATGTGCTTCACCTATTGCTTCACTAATAAATGGGGCAAATGCATTCATAGCATTATCTATAAATTTATCATCTATAGTATAAACAAACTCACTACAACTAAAATCAACATCTACACCTCTCTCTTGAAGTGCTTTAATAAATACAGCAGCACTTCCAAAGTTTTCATCCCAATTTATTACAGCAAAATTAGCTTGTAAAATTTTATCAGCACTCTTTTGACCTCTATCAACTTTTGCAATACCAAAAGCTAAAGGTTTTCTATACCCTTCACTACTCTCTACACCTGAAACTAAAGCTTTAAAATCATCTACACTCTTTATTGTATCTATCATAAATATCTCCACTATTTTTTTATGATATTATACTAAATTAAACTAATGCGCTTCTTATCTTAGTAGCTGTTAAAAAGATATAATCTTTTCCTGTAATTGTTACTCTATATTTTTTTTGCTGAAGATACTTTTTTGCAAATATCACATCACTATACAATAGACCCATCTCGCTAAAGTTGTAGTTCTTAACCTCTGCTCCATAAATAAGCTCTCCACCAATCCATCTAGAGTTTGGAAAGCCTAAAATAATTGCACTATTATTCTCTAAATGCTCTTGCACTAACTCCATTAAAAGGGCTTTATAGTTTATAGAGCTACTCTGCATTGTTCCTATAGATATAAGAGTGTCAAATCTACCCAAATTTAACTCTTTTACTCTATTTATATCGTGCTTATAAAAGGTTACATTACTCTCTTTAAATCTACTATTTGCAAGCTCTAATGCACTATTAGAGTAGTCAATACCAACAAAATCTATGTTGTTAAAAGTTTTATCTTCTAGTAAACCTTTAATTGCTATAAACTCATCACCTCTATTTATACCTAAATTTAATACTCTCTTTCTATTATAAATATCTACTCTTTTAAGTGCCTCTATATAGTAATAGATAAACGATGGCTCTTGCAACTTATTGATATTTGCAAACTCACTATCTACACCATACTTATCATCTTCTACTTTTGTATGAAAACTAAATTTATTTAACTTTTTAAAAGTAAGCTCTACTAAAGAGCCCAAATTTTTAGGTGTTAGCATTTTACACTTTAAAATTTGCGCCATATCTAACCAGCTCTTGTAACTTCTATATCTGTATATATCACTATTTAAATTGTAGCTCTTACCACAATATATATCTGTTGCTATATCTGGGTTTAAGACTTTAAAAGTAACTATGTCACTATATATAAGCTCTTTTTGCAAAGACTCTATTATATATATTGTACTCTCATCTTTATAATGCAAAAATACTCCTTACCTTTATCTCTCTCTTAAAAAAAGAGCTACTAAAATTAAACTTTTTACTACAATTAGATAGTTTTAAAATATTAGCACAAATTTGTTAAGTTTACTTTAACCGATTTTATGAGACAATTGACATACTTACTACTCATATTGAAATATTTTCACTCTATATTGTCATTAATATTATTTAATTTAAGTTTGATATTAGTTAATGTTAAGTATAATTCTAGCATAAGTAATTACAGAGTTGCTCTATACTATTTATGAGCAAAAACGTTAATTGTAAAGGTGAAGAAAATGAAAAAATTAACTAAATTATTAAGTTTAGCAGTGGTTGCGAGTTCTTGTGTATTCGCAGGAGGTCCCTTTATAGCGGCACCTGAGCCAGATGTAGAAGCAGTAGAGCCAGCTATTGCAAATCTTCCAGAAGTACAACCAACGAAAGATATTCAACCATACATTGGTGGATCTCTTGGAACATCTAACGGTAGTGCACAAAGTTCTGCAAAAGTATGTGGTGGCTGTACTTATAATAAACTAACTCAAACTACTGGTAAAGAGTCAGATAAGATTTTAAATTGGGGCGGTAGTGATAGCTCTACAAATGCTATGGCTTTAGCAGGGGTAGAGGTAAATGACTACTTAGCAGTAGAGGCACGTCTTACTTCAGCAGTTTCAGATTATGAAATAGAAGATCATCAAGCAATTAGTTTTGCCAATGCAGCAGTGTATCTTAAACCACAAGCTAAGTTTGAAGACTTTTCTGTATATGCTTTATTAGGTTATGGTATTTCTAGTGTTGACTTTATGGGAGTAAATACTAAATCTAATGGTTTTCAATATGGGGCAGGCGGTAGTTATGATATAAGTGACCAAATATCAGTATTTGCAGACTATACTCAACTAATGGGTTCAACTGAGAAGATATCTAAAGCAACTAGCTTTGGAAATATAGACAGTATAAATGCTGGGGTAATCTTTAAGCCATAATACCCATAAAGAGTTGCTAACCTTTAGCACTCTTTATAAATAATTAACTACCTATATATTTTAATAGATAGATAACTTTGTCATTACTTCCCATATTGTATAAATTAATAGGAAGCTTTTTAATAAGCTTCCATTCAGATAGCAGATTAAAGAAATCTTCGCTATAGTAGTATTGCGATATATAACTGCTAAACTTTTCATATCTACGATCATCTCTTTTAAATAGTGTAAATTTTGAATCATATAAACCATTTTCATAGAAGCTCTCTATAGTTAAAAACCTACTACTATCTTCAGCAATAAAGTTACCAACAGCTACTTCAGATAAACCAAACTCACTATTTACATCAAACAGAAAATAGCCGCCATCTTTTATTACTAACTTTAAATCTTCAAAAAAATCTATAAACTCATCTGGTGTTAAGTAGTTAACCATATCAAATGTTGCAGTAGCTATATCAAATTTTATATCTATCTCACTTAACTCTTTATTAGAGACAGTTAAACCTCTGCTAGAAGCTATTTTAGCCATTTTAGAACTTCTATCAATGCCATATATATTATCTAATAAATATCTATTAGTAACACTAGATAAAAACTCTCCACTTCCACAACCTATATCTAAAAGAGAGTTAAAAGTTAAAGAGTCTAAGATATCAAAAAAACTACCATAAAGTTTTGGTGCATACTCTTTTATGCCAAGTAGATCTTCTACCTCTGCATAAAGATCTAACGCATCTTTACTATTACTATTTGCCATCTCCGATAACCTCTTTTAATTTATTATAAAGAGATAATATTTCATCTTTCTTCTCAAAAAAACTATTTTTATTTGCAATTAAATGTGCACTAGAAGTCATAATCTCTTCTGCTTCTATAAGTCCATTCTCTCTTATAGTTGTACCAGTCTCTACAACATCTACAATAGCATCTGCTAAGCCAACTAAAGGGGCAAGCTCTATAGAACCATTTAACTTTATAATCTCTACGCCAACTGCTTTTGTAGCAAAATATTTTTTAGTAATATTAACCATTTTAGTAGCAATTTTAATATCTGGTCTACTCCAATCTAGTCTATCTCCATCTTTAATAGCAATAGATATTCTACACTTTCCAAACTCTAAATCTAACAGATCTAAAATATCTAAATCCTTCTCTGCAATTACATCTAGACCTACAATCCCGATATCTGCTGCTCCATACTCTACATATGTAGCTACATCTTGGTTTTTTACATTTAAAAATCTAAAATCTTTGCTCTCTAAAATTAATTTTCTTCCCTCAAAGTTAAACTCACTATTAAATATTTTACCCATTAATAACAATGTATCTTCGGCTATTCTACCCTTTGGTAAGGCAACTGTTAACATAATCTCTCCTTAATAACTCGTTTCATTCCCTTAAAAATAAGAGTCTCATCATATTTAGCATCTAACATATCTGCTAAAATTTCTCCATCTCCACCACTAAAATATAAGGGTAAGCTCTCTCTATTTATACTCTTTATAACAGCTAATACTGGTGCAATAGCACCAAAATTAACTGACTCTTTAGTACTACTATTTGGTAAATTGTCTAAATCTATAATAGTAAACTTATCTATATTAAGTTTAGACGAAATATTACCATAACTCTCTTTTATATATTTTAAACCTGGAAGAATCATACCGCCTATAAATCTATTATTTATCTTTTTATCAATAGTAATTGCACTCCCAGCATCTATATATATACCATCATCTCCACCTAGCATTAAAGCTCTTCTATCTACACCCATACCACTATACTCACCATCTATTTTAATATACGAAGATATATCAATCCACTTATCTTTTAAGATCAATTTAGAATATAATTTGGGATTTACATTAATATAGTAGAGTTTATAATTAGAGTACTCTTTAAAAAATTCACTATGCTTTATATGCTCAATTGTGCCATTAGAGTATATATGAGCATAACTATTTCCAATATCTACTAAAAGCACTCTTTTGCCATCTACTCGTTATACGAGCCTATAGATGTAAGCTTATCATATCTCTTCTGCAGTAGATCATCTTTTGTTAAAGCTTTTAACTCTTTTAGAGAGGTTAAGTAGTACTCTTTAATGGCATTAGCTGCAGCCTCTTTATCTCTATGTGCACCAATTAAAGGTTCATCTATAATATCATCTATTAAATTATGCTCTTTTAAGTACTCTGGAGTCACCTTAAGTGCTTTAGTAGCTTGTTCAACTTTACTTGGGTCGTTCCATAAAATTGCACTACACCCTTCCGGAGATATTACAGAAAATACAGAATAGCGCATCATAGAGAGCTTATCAGCAACACCAATTGCAAGTGCTCCACCACTTCCACCCTCTCCTATTACAATAGATATAAGTGGAACTTTAACACCTGATAACTCTAAAAGGTTTCTAGCAATTGCTTCGCTCTGACCTCTCTCTTCTGCACCAAGACCAGGGTATGCACCTGGAGTATCTATTAAAAAGAGTACTGGTATATCAAATTTTTCAGCCATCTCTACAACACGAAGAGCTTTTCTATAGCCCTCAGGATTTGGCATACCAAAATTTCTCTTTAACTTATTTTTTGTGCCACGCCCCTTTTGCTCACCAATTACAATACTTCGTTGACCATCAATCCAGCCTAAATAGCAGATAATTGCTTCATCATCACGAAAGTGTCTATCTCCATGAATCTCTATAGCATTATCTAAAATTAAACGTACATAATCTAATGCATATGGACGATCAGGGTGTCGTGCAAGTTGCAATTTTTGATAATCATTTAAATTACCAAAAATCTTTTTAACCTCTTTATCTAGATCTTTCTCTAAAATTTCTACAGCATCTTTGTCACTACGAGCCTTAGCAGACTCTATTGCAGTTTGAATCTCTTCTATTGACTTCTCAAAGTCAAGATAGTTTGCCATTACAACTTATCCTTGATATTTCTTAAAAATTACAACCCCGTTTGTTCCACCAAAACCAAAAGAGTTACTCATAACAACATTTAACTCTGCCTCTCTAGCACCCTCAGTAACATAATCTAAATCACAGTTCTCATTGGGAGTTGTATAGTTAATTGTAGGAGGTATAACACCTCTATTCATAGCCATAATAGAGATTACAGCTTCACTTGAACCAGCAGCACCTAAACAGTGACCAATCTGACCCTTTGTTGAGCTAACTGGTGGGCAATTCTCTTTACCGCCTAAAAGCTCTTTAATAGCTGCTGTCTCATTTTTATCATTAACAGGTGTTGATGTTCCATGTGCGTTAATATAATCTAACTTAGGATTACCAGCCATTCTCATAGCTGCCTTCATAGCTCTTAATGGTCCATCCATTGTTGGCGTAGTAATATGATTTGCATCACCGCTCTCACCAAATCCAACAAGCTCAGCATATATCTTAGCACCTCTTGCCTTAGCTGACTCTAAATCTTCTAGAACTAATGCTCCAGCGCCTTCGCCCATTACAAAGCCATCTCTATCTTTGTCAAATGGTCTAGATGCACTTTTTGGATCATCATTTCTAGTAGATAGAGCTTTCATAGAAGCAAATCCACCAATACCAACAGGACAAATTGCACTCTCAGCACCAATAACCAACATTGCATCAGCACCATCAAGCATAATTGTCTTTGCAGCCTCAGCAATTGCATGAGTACCTGCGGCACAAGCTGTTACTGAGCTAAGGTTAGGTCCTTTTAAATCTTCATAAATAGATACAAATCCACCCAACATATTTACAAGAGCAGATGGTATAAAGAATGGAGATATTCTTCTAGCACCTCTTGTTTCACAAACTATAGAGTTTCTCTCAATAGCAGGTAAACCGCCAATACCAGCAGCAGAAGAGACACCAAACCTCTCTCTATCCATGCCATCAATATCTGCATCTGCAATAGCCTCTTTAGCTGCTACAAGTCCTAGTTGAATAAATCTATCAGCTTTTTTAGTCTCTTTAGCATTCATTACAGTTGTTGGATCAAAATCTTTAACCTCACCAGCTATCTTTGCAGATATACCCTCTGGGTTAAAAAGAGTAATCGTATCTATACCACACTCGCCTTTAATAATTGCTTCAAAAGAGCTATCTTTGTCATGCCCTAAGCTATTTATCATTCCTAAGCCTGTTACTACTACCCTTCTCACTGCTACTCCTAAATTTTTAATAAAGATAGCAAAACTTAAATCAGTAAGTTCTCCTATCTTTACCCCATAAGAGGGGAAAATTATTAAGCCTTAGCCTCTTCTATAAATTTAACAGCATCTGCTACTGTTGCTATAGACTCTGCAGACTCATCTGGAATCTCAATATCAAATTTCTCTTCTAGTGCCATTACAAGCTCAACTACATCAAGACTATCAGCTCCTAAATCTTCTGCAAACTTTGAATCATCTTTAATCTCTTCTAGGTTTGAGCCAAGTTGCTCTGCTACTACTTCTTTTACTTCATCTAAAATTGCCATTTACGACTCCTTATAAAATATGGGCTTAGTATAGCTAAAAATCGTTAAAAAAAGGTAAAAAAAATCTATATTCACTCTTTATTTATACAATTATAGCTACATAACGATACTTTTAAAATCAAAGATAACCTTAGTGCCAACCCATTTTTTTGACTCTATTTTTAATACAATACTATTTTTATCACAGTACTCTTTAACAATACTCAAACCTATCCCTTCACCCTTGCCCTCTTATGTGTTACGATAGTATATTTGATATATTAAACTTAGCTCATCTTCGGCAATTCCAACCCCTGAATCTTGAACTATAAGTTTATTTTTCTCTATATATATAACTATTTTACTATCTCTTTTCGAATACTTCATACTGTTTTCTATAATGTTATCTAAAACCTGCTCAAATCCTATTTTATCAATTTTAACAATTAAACTATCTAAGTTTAATATAAAGTTATTTCTATTTAACTCTCTAAAATAGTCAACTCTCTCATTAGCCAAGTTTTTTAAATCTACTACCTCTTTATCAACTAAAAGAATCTCTTTTTTTATATTATATCTTAACTGTTCATACAATCTTTTAAGTCTAACAAGCGAACTATCAATACGGTAAATTCTATTTAAATCTTTACTATTCTCTAAAGATCTACTCAACATTTTACTATTTGCCTCTATTGTGCTTATTGGTAAATTAATCTCATGAAGTGTCTCTTTAATTAAAGACTCTAAAGCTTTATCTTGAGACCTTTTTGGCTCTAAAATATAGTTAAATAGTATATATCCCACTGCAAATATAGCTGGTATGGTTGCTAAAAAAGATAGTAAATACTCCTCTTTAAATGGCTCAAATCCATGTAGTAAAAAGTTATGAAAAAGAAACAACAAAACCTCTAATAATAAAAATATAATTAGATAAAAAAAGGTCATTAAAATCTATCCTTATGCAACATATAGCCAAACCCTCTAATACTCTCTATTGCAGTACCAAAAATCTTTTTTAAGCTACTTGCATATACTCTTAAAGAGCTATTAGATGGCTCTTCATATCTCCATAATTTAGAGTAAATTTCATCATACGAGACAACTCTATCTAAATTATCAAAAAGCAATTCTACAAATAAAAACTCTTTATTACTTATATGTAAACTTTTACCATCTACTTTTAATATTCTCTTATCTCTATCTAAACTATATCTACCAATACCTACTATATCAAAACAATTTATTTTACTCATAGCAACATTTACTCTTGCTAATAACTCATCTAAATCTATAGGCTTTTTTATATAATCACTTGCTCCCGCACTAAATCCTTCTAATAAAGACTCTTTATCATCTCTAGATGTTATAAAAATTGTCGGTGTTATGTCATTAGCATTTCGTAAAGATTTTAGAGTAGTAATTCCATCTTCAAAAGGTAAATTAATATCAAAAATATATAAGTCGTAGTTATTTTTATAAGTTAAATCATAAACACTATACGGATCTAAAACACTATCTACAATAAAACCTTCATCCTCTAAAAACTCTTTAAGTGTCTCGTTATATAGCCTATCATCTTCAAGCAGAAGTATTTTGTAATTCATCATCTTCTTAATAAAAACTCTTAACTCTCAATTTTATGTAAAAGAGCCAACGCTCTTTTTACATAAACATTCCACCATTCACCTTAAGTGTTTCACCTGTTATGTAACCTGAGTTATCGCTCAAAAGAAAAGCAACTGCATCTGCTACCTCTTTTGGTTCTCCAAATCTTCCTAATGGAATTTTAGAGATAAAGGCATCTTTTACCTCATCTTTTAGTACATCTGTCATATCAGTTGCAATAAAGCCAGGAGTTACTGTGTTAAATCTAACTCCTCTACTTGCAGACTCTTGTGCAAAAGATTTAGTCATAGTAATTACTCCACCCTTACTTGCCGAATAGTTTGTCTGACCAGCATTTCCTGTCTCACCAACAATACTAGCAACATTTACCACACTTCCGAATCTCTTTTTACTCATAACTTTAATAGCCTCTCTACAGCCAATGAATACAGACTTTAAATTTGCCTCTATAACAGCCATAAACTCATCTACTTTCATTCTCATTGCAAGTTTATCTTTTGTTATACCTGCATTATTCACCAAATAGCTAAGCTCTCCATCTTGCTCAACAATACTCTTTATAGCACCTACAAAAGCCTCTTCATCGCTTACATCAAAACCAATAATCTCTGCAACTCCACCATCTTTCTCTATTGCCTCTTTAACAGCCTTTGCTTCAGCCTCTCCACTTCTGTAGTTTATCCAAACCTTTAAACCACGCTTTGCTAAAGTTATAGCAATTACAGCCCCAATACCGCGACTAGCACCTGTTACTAATACATTTTTACCACTAAACTTCATATCTTCTCTTCTCCTTATCTACTCTAAAATTAAACTATTATCCATCTCTTCAGGAATTGCTAACTCCATAAGCTCTAAAACTGTAGCTGCTATGTTATTTAGCCCGCCACCCTCTTTTAATCTTTTTACCTTAGATGAGATTACAAATGCCCAAACTTCACCAACTGTGTGGTTAGTTAATACATCTCCATGCTCATCTATCATCTCTTCGCAATTTCCATGATCAGATGTTAAAACGATATTATACCCATACTCTTCTGATTTTTCCAATATCTTACCTAACTGCTGATCTACAGCTTCTACAGCCTTAACTGCTGCATCAAACTTTCCTGTATGACCAACCATATCTCCATTAGCAAAGTTTACTACTATAAAATCATACCCCTCAACTAATGCAGAGACTACTGCTTCTCCAACTTCTGATGCAGACATCTCTGGTTTTAAATCATATGTTGATACATCTGGACTTGGTATTAAAACTCTACTCTCATTTATATATGGCTCTTCAAGTCCACCATTAAAAAAGAATGTTACATGTGCATATTTTTCTGTCTCAGCAGTATGCAGCTGCTTTAAACCAGCATCGCTTACAACTTGAGCAAGAGTATTTTTTGGTATCTCTTTACTAAATAGAGTTGGATAGTTAAAAGTTGCATCATATTGGGTCATTGTAGCAATATTTAATCCACTAACTTCTCTTTTAAAATATTTAAAATCATCTGCTCCAAGGGCTGTTGTAATCTCTCTTACCCTATCACTTCTAAAGTTAGCAATTAAAACACTATCTCCACTACTCATGCCACTATAATCTCCAAGTGCTGTTGGCTCTATAAACTCATCTGTAATATCACTTTTATAGCTACTACTTATATACTCTTGAATACTCAAATCACTCTTTGGTGTTGCTTCGACAATAGCTCGGTAGCCCTTCTCTACCCTATCCCATCTATTATCTCTATCCATAGTGTAGTATCTACCACTAATAGTAGCTATCTTTATAGTATCACCACAAATAGCCTCTACCTCTTCTATATATTTAGGTGCAGAAGTTGGAGATACATCTCTACCATCACTAACTAAGTGTAACCAAACTCTTTTACCTTCTACTTGTGCAATCTTAGCTAAACCTAATATATGATCTATATGAGAATGTACACCACCATCGCTAAGAAGTCCAACAATATGTAAAACTTTAGAAGCTCCTAAAAGAGTCTTTAAAGCACTATTACTAGCTAAAGAGGCATCTTTTAAGGCTAGAGATATCTTAACTAAATCCTGATACAAAACTCTTCCACTGCCTAAACACATATGCCCAACTTCACTATTACCCATCTGCCCCTCTGGTAGACCAACACTTAAACCATGAGTAGAGATTAATGTATGTGGATATTTTTCAAAAATAGTATCATAAGTTGGTGTTTGTGCCTCTTTAAATGCATTTGCTACACTCTCTGGCTTATATCCAATACCATCTGTTATAACTAATACTGTTTTTTTAGACATTTATATTCCCTTTTGTAATATTGCTACTAATATTAAATAATTTTTAGTAAAATAACATCTATTAACTTAAGGAATAGATGTTATCTCTCCTTTAAAACCTAAAAATGGTTAAAAGTGTTAAATAGGTTGCAAAATTAAAAAGAAAGTTGGTTAAATGCTATACTATATATATGAACTCTTTAATATAAATATTCTACAATACATATCTGTTAGGGCAGGTTTAGGTTTTTTTATCTCGTTTTGTCTTACAATAACATTAATTCCTAAATATATCAAGTGGGCTAAAGCAAAAAATGCAAGCCAACCAATCAATAAGTGGGTAGAGTCACACGCTGCTAAACAATCGACTCCTACTATGGGTGGAGCTGTATTTATACTATCTACTCTAATTGCCTCTTTAATAACAATTAAGTTAGAAAACCTATATGCGATTGGTGGTTTAATTGTACTTATAGGCTATGCAGCAGTAGGAATAAAAGATGACTTAGGTAAAGTCTTAAGTGGTGACAACTTACAGGGCTTAAGTGCAAAAGGTAAAATGGCTCTTTTAATTGCAATATCACTTATTGTAACATCAATACTTATGTATGCTACAAACTTTCCAACTACACTTTATGTACCATTTATAAAGGCACCTATCTTAGACTTGGGTAACTATGCAATAGCATTTTGGATATTAGTATTAATTGCGTCAAGTAATGCTGTAAATCTAACTGATGGCCTAGATGGACTAGCAACTGTACCAACTATAATTGCGCTATCAACTCTAGGTATTATTGTTTACCTTATAGGGCATGCAATTTTTGCAAACTACCTACTACTACCAAATATTAAGGGTGTTGGAGAGGTAACAATAATAGCTGCATCACTAGCAGGTGGGCTACTAGGCTTTTTATGGTACAACAGCTACCCAGCAGAGATATTTATGGGAGATACAGGATCTTTATCTATTGGTGCATTTTTAGGATATATGGCAATTTTAGGTAAGAGTGAAATACTACTAATAGTTATAGGTATAATATTTGTTATAGAGACACTATCTGTAGTTATTCAAGTAGGAAGTTATAAACTAAGAAAAGGGAAAAGAGTATTTCTAATGGCACCAATACACCATCACTACGAACTAAAAGGATGGAAAGAGACAAAAATTATTGTAAGATTTTGGATGATATCATTCCTTGCAAATATAGTAGCGCTAATTACACTTAAAATTAGATAAATATGATAGATAAAAATAGTATAGCCCTATTTGGCTACGGAAAAACAACAAAAGCTATTGCCAAACTACTAGGCAACAGTTGCACATTCTTCGACGATAATACAAAAGAGCTAAGAGTAGATGATCAAAACAACAAAATCATACCCTCTAAAGAGTACAATCCAAATAACTTTATGTTAGAAGTTGCAACACCCTCTATGCACCCAAGTAGCCACCTAGTAAAGAGTGCAAAAAATCTAATAAGCGAATATGACCTAATATTAGGAAATTATCTAAATCAAGAGAAAAAACCACTAAATATATGGATAAGTGGAACAAACGGAAAAACCACTACGACACAGATGCTAACACACCTACTAAAATCCAAAGGTGCGCAAAGTGGTGGCAATATTGGTACACCCCTAGCTGAACTAAATCCACAAGCACCAATATGGGTACTAGAGACAAGCTCATTTACTCTACACCATACAAAAGAGGCAAGAGCAGATATATATCTACTCTTACCAATAACACCAGACCACCTAGATTGGCATGGCTCTAAAGAGTCATACATAGCCGATAAACTAAAGCCACTTAACTCTATGCAAGAGGGTCAACTAGCACTTATACCAAAAGGATTAAACCCTCCAACAAGTAGTGCGTGGATCGTAGAGTATGAATCAAGCGAAGATTTAGCTAAAATATTTGATATAGATAACTCTAAAATAAAATTTAAAGGCGCCTTTTTACTAGATAGCCTATTTGCTCTAATTGCAACAAAAGCTCTATTTAATAAAATAGAGTACAATCTAATAAATAGCTTTACTGTCGATGCACATAGGCAAGAGGAGCTAATAGATAAGCATAAAAGAGTATGGGTAAACGACTCTAAAGCAACAAATATAGACGCAACAATCCAAGTTTTAGAACTATATAAAGATAAAAAAATACACCTAATACTTGGTGGTGACGATAAAGGTGTAGATTTATCAGAGCTATTTAATTACCTAAAAAATCTAAATATAATACTCTACTCTATTGGTTCAAACAGTAAAAAAATAGTAGATCTATCTTCTAAATTAAATATAGAAGTAAAAGAGTGTAAAGAGCTTGATAATGCAATAGAAGAGATAAGTATCCAACACAATAGAGAATCAGTAGCTATATTAGCACCAGCGGCTGCAAGTTTAGACCAATTCAGATCCTATCTGCAAAGAGGTAATCAGTTTAAATCTAAACTATTATCTCTATAGTATCTATATTTAAGAAATACTTAAGTTTAGTTGGCTATAATTTCACCCACTTAAAGACAAAATCAAGTGGCACTGTAGCTCAGTTGGTAGAGCAAAGGATTGAAAATCCTTGTGTCGGCGGTTCGATTCCGTCCAGGGCCACCACTTCTAATTAATCGAAAACATATTCACATAACATCTATAATATTAAAATAATAACTTCTAAGATAAGCTATTTAGATAGTGTGAAAATAATAGTTATATTAAGATATCTTATAATTGAAGTTAAAATTTAATATAGCTAATTTTGTAATAAAGTTTCTTATAATATAATTAGGTATAATATGCGGTTAGAAAGTGTATATACACTAAAAAGTTTTTATTCTTTTATGAAAGGTGGTTGCTTATGGAGGCAAAAGAGATACTAACAAGACTAGAGATAGTTAAATTAGCTACAACTATCGGTGATAATGATACTATTATCATGCAGTGTAGTTTTTTACAAAATAGTGATAACAAGAGAATAGATGAAATCATATTACTTCTAAAAGGAAAAAACTATCGACAAGCACTATATTTAATAAAAGGATTTATTGCTGATTTAGGTAGTGATACTACAGTAGAACAATATGAAGAGAGCGATGAAGAGCAAATATTAGATGTAGAAGATATGCTAAGAATGAGCCCACTTGCAAAAGATACTATTAAAAACTATCAAAAAAATAATTATACTAATGATGACTTAGAAGCATTTGCAAAAAATATAGAAAAGCCAATAAGTGATGAATATAAAAATGTTAAAAGCGTTGAAGTAGATATTAAAGAAGAAGATAGTTCAATCGATAATGAAGTTGATATTGACAAAAGTAGTAAAGAGAAGATAGAAACTAAAGTTGATAATGATGAACTTGACAATAATAATATTGACAATAAGAGCACAATATCTAATGAAATATCAAATGAATTAGATATAGCCGATAGTAATACACCACTAGATGAAATATCTTCAAAAAAAATAGATAGTAACAAAAAAAATAGAAAAAGTACACTATCTAAATATAAAAAATTGAGAGAGAAATTCTCTAAAAAAAGTCGTCTGAAAAATAAAAATGAAAATGAAAGCAATAAGAAAGTAAAAGTAGAAAAAGTAGATTTAGAAAAAAGTACAAACAACGAAAAAGAAAAAAATAGCAAAAATGACTTAAATAGTGTAGAGGATAATACAATATACTCTCCAATACCACATATCGAGCAGAAATTTATACAATCATTTGTACTATACTCACCTAAAAAAGAGAGTGGGATTTGGGTAGAAGAGGTTGTCATTTTTCTAAAAAAAGTCTCTAAAGATAGTTTTACAGAGTCTGATGTTAAATTTTTCCTTAATGAGTTTGATTTTTATTTAAGTAAAAATGAAGTATCAAAAGCTTCTCAGGTTCTACTTTTAGCTAGTGCAACTGATTCTAAATATGCACAATTCTTACTAGCAAGAGAGCTATTTAGTGGCAAAATACTTATTAGAGATTTAAAAAAATCTTTTACTATTATGAAAAACTTAGCTAATCAATTCTACCCAGAGGCGGTATGCGACTTAGGGCAGTTTTACGAACATGGCATTGGCGTTACAAAAGATAGAAAAGTAGCAATTAAGCTTTATGAAAAAGCTTTTGAACTAGGTGTAGCAAGAGCAACTAAGCATATTAATAGATTAAAAGAGTCTAATAGCTTCTTATCTACAATTTTTAAATTAAAATAGTAGTAAATGTTTACTACTAGGTTGACAACTTCTCTCATCCATATGATAAAATCTACTATCTTGCAATAAAATCATCAATATATTGACAAAAAAATGACATTTTTTAATTATTTTGTACTAATTAATCTAAACCAATAATATGGTTACTATTTCGATTATTATTGATAACTTACAATATAGTAGAACTACATGATTACTCTTATTGCGTAAAATTACATCAAAAATTAATATTAAATAGGTTAAAATTACAGTTAAGGTTTACAAAGTTAATTTTTATGGAGTGTATATTTTATGATTTCTTGGATGCAAAATAATAATAGATACCTAGTAGTAACAATATGGATAGCAACAATAGCTTTTATCGGAGCAGGATTTGTAGGCTGGGGTAGTGTAAGTTTTGGTAGTAGTGGAAATAGCGTAGCTAAAGTTGGTGATATATCAATATCTAATAGTAAGTATAGCTTCACATATAATAATATATACGCACAATATGCACAAAAACTTGGTAAAGATTTTGATAAAAAAAGAGCTAAAGAGTTTGGTTTAGAAAAATCTGTATTAACAAATCTAATTAATCAAGCATATCTATTAAACTTTGCTAAAGAGTTTGGAATAGTTGTCTCAGAGAAAGAGATTGGTTTAACAGTTACTAACTTTACACAGTTTAAAGATAAAAGTGGTCAATTTAAAAAAGAGTATTATGATAATTTTTTGAATTCAAGAGGATTAAAAGCAAAAGAGTTTGAAGCAATACTAAAAGATGACGCAACAATAAAAAAACTATTCAAGCTTATAAATGTAGTGCCACAAAAACTAGAGAAAGATACTATCTCTACAATATTTAATATTGGTGACAAAATAAAATATAAATTAATAAAAGCAAGTGATATAGAAGTTAAAGTAGAAGATAGTAAACTAAAGAGTTTTTGGGAAAGTAGAAAAGATAAATACTTAACAAAAACTGAATATAAATTAGATCTACTATGGACAAAGGGTAAAGATTTAAATATATCAGAAAATGATATAGCAAACTACTATAAAGAAAACAGTTTTAACTTTGTAGATCAAAGTGGGAAAGTTCAGGAGTTAGCTAAAGTTAAAGATTTAGTTAAAAATAGTCTAATATTAGAAAAAATAAAAAAACAAGCATCTATAGAGAGAAGTAGATTTAAAAAAGGCAAAATATCTGCAACAGAAACTATAACACTATCTGATAACGATAGTAAATTTAGTGCAAATATTTGGAAAAAGATACACCAGTTTAAAGAGGGTGATTTCCTTAAGCCAAGTGTAGTAGAAGCATCATACGTAACTATACATATTAACTCAATCAAAAAGCCTATACAGATGAGTTTTGATAATGCAAAATCTATAGTTACTAATGAGTTTATTAATACAAATAAGAGTAAACAATTAGAAAAATTAGTAAAAGATGCTCTTAAAAATAGTGAAACATTTAATCTAAAGAGTGATGATTTTATTACAATGTCAAGCAGCAAAGTATTACCAAACTTAAGTCAGAAAGACTCTAATATAGTTTATAGAACAATATTTAATAGTAATAAAGAGAGTGATGCAATTAAAATAAGTGATGGCTTCTTAGTTTATAAAATTGTTGAGCAAAAAATTATAGATAACAATAGTAGTAGCGTATATAGTGATAAAGATATTGCAAATATGAAAAATAGTGAGTTATCTAATAATCTTATTAAAAAACTTTCATTAAAATATAAAACAGAGATATACTTAAAGGATATTAAGTGAGTAATGTAATATTAGCTATTGATATTGGCTCAATGGCTATTAAAGCAGTTATAGCCGAGATAGATGAGTTTAACGAAGTAAAAATACTAGGTCATGGTATCACAAGATCTCAAGGTGTTAAGAAAGGTATTATTACAAATATAGATCTAGCATCTAAATCTATTAGACAGAGTGTTAACGATGCAAGAAGAATAGCAGGTAATAATATCTCTTCTGCTATTGTATCTATATCTAGTGCATATACTAAAAGTACAAACTCTATAGGTATAGTAAATATACCTCAAAAAGATATTACTGTTAAAGAGATTAGTAGAGTTATGGAGACAGCTCTTTATAATGCTGATATCCCAAAAGAGTATGAGGTACTGCATGTACTACCTTACAACTTTAAAGTTGATGAACAAAGTAATATAGAAGATCCATACAATATGAACGCAACACGTATGGAAGTAGAGACTCATATTATAATTGCACAAAAAAGTAGCCTAAGTAACCTAAAAAAATCTATACTCTCTGCTGGTTTACAAATAGAGTCAATAGTATTAGACTCTTATGCATCAGCTATCGCTACTATGAGTGAAGATGAGAAAACTCTAGGTGTATCTGTAATTGATATGGGTGGACAAACTAGCTCTATATCGGTATTTAAAGGTAATGCTCTAAGATTTAATAGATTTTTACCAGTAGGCTCTAACCATATTACAAACGATATCTCTATTGCTCTTCACACTCCACTAAATGTTGCTGAGAGTGTAAAAAGAAACTATGGTGATCTAATTGAAGGTAGTGATGACATCTTAGAGCTACCAATAATTGGTGATACAGATAATAAAAACTCTATACCTCTTAAAGTTGTACAAAATGTTATGGTAGCAAGAGTAGAAGAGTCATTTTTAATACTAGCTAAATACTTAGATAAGAGTGAATTAAAAAATAGTATAGGAGCTGGTATTGTATTAACAGGCGGAATGACTAAACTTAAAAATATAAGAGAGTTTGCTCAATCTATTTTCCCTGGAGTTGCTGTTAGAGTAGGATACCCTAAAGAGCTAAAAGGACTATTTGATGACCTTAAAGGTCCAGAAAACTCTACAGTAATAGGTTTATTACTCTATAAAGCAGGTCATCATACCCAATATGAGGTTGATAATAACAAAATACTACTACACCAAAAAGAGGAGCAACAAGAGGGTCTGAGTGATATAAAATTAGGTGCCAACACTAGCGCTAATAATAATGATTATTCAATAAAAGATTTAAGAAAACAAGATGAGAGTCATAATGATTCTATAGTATTTGCAGATCTACCTGGTGTAGAGAATCAAAGTGGTGACTTTATAGGTAAAGTTAAAAATTGGATAAAACAACTATTTTAATAAATAAGGAGAAGAATATGGATAATTTTGAGATAGAAATAATGGATAACTCGATTTCACCAACAGAGGGTGCAATTATTAAAGCTATTGGTGTTGGAGGCGGTGGCGGTAATATGGTTAACCACATGGTAGATATGAAAATTAATGGAATAGAATTAATTACAGCTAATACTGATGCACAAGCACTAGATAGCTCACTTGCTCCATATAAAATTCAAATTGGTAAAAATGTCTCTCGTGGACGTGGTTGTGGTATGGTACCAGATAAAGGTAGAGAAGCTGCAGAAGAGGGGTACGAAGATGTTAAAAGCTCAATCTCTGGTTCAGATTTAGTATTTGTTGCAGCTGGTCTTGGTGGTGGTACAGGTACTGGTGCGGCACCTGTAGTAGCTAGAGCAGCTAAAGAAGTTGGGGCTTTAACTGTAGCAGTAGTAACTACACCTTTTAAGTTCGAAGGTAGAAAAAGAACTAAATTAGCAGTAGAGGGTTTAGCTGAACTAAAAGAGGTAAGTGACTCAATTATTGTTATTCATAATGAGAGAATACTATCTATAGCCGAAAAAAATCTAGGTGTTAAAGAGAGCTTTAAACTTGTGGATGATGTACTTGCACAAGCTGTATCTGGTATCTCAAATGTAATTATATCTCACTCACCTAGTGATATAAATCTAGACTTTGCAGATGTTAGAACAGTTATGAGCCATAAGGGTCTGGCACTAATGGGTGTTGGTCATGCAACTGGTCAAAGTGCAGCATACGATGCAGCTACAGAGGCTATAAGTTCACCTCTATTAGGGGATATATCTATTAAAGGTGCAAAAGGTGTACTAGTACATTTTAAAATAAACCCAGACTATCCGATTTTACAAATATCTGAAGCTATGAATACTATTGAAGATTTTGCTGATGAAGATGCACATGTTATTTTTGGTACAACTACAGATGATTCAATAGCAGAAGATGAAGTACTTATTACAATTGTAGCTACTGGCTTCGAAGATGAGTCAGAAGTTAAAAAAAGTAATGACAACAACAAAAGCACTCAAACAAGAGCTATAAATAAGACTGAAAATACAAGACAACCTAATGTTATTAAAATAGTTGGTGGTGAAAATGAAAACTATTTCGATACACCTACATTTCTAAGAAAGCAGAGAGATTAATTTAACTCTCTACTTTACTAATAACTTCTATTAAATACTAACTAATTTTACAAACTAAGTTAAATTTTTTTTATTTTTTTAATTATAAATCTTCAATTTATTGAAATATTTCTCACTTTTTAATTACTTTTAATATATAATATAAATATATTAATATAAAGGAATAGTATGAAAAAATCGATATTTACACTAATTTGTAGTGCTGGCTTACTTTTTGCACTTAATCCACAAAGTGCATCAAAAGAAGATTTAATGAAAATAAAAGGTGTTGGCGAAGCAAAAGCAGCAGCTATTATTAAATATAGAAAATCTCATAAAATAAAAACTGTTAAAGATTTAACAGAAGTAAAAGGTATTGGCGAAGTAATTGCAACCAATATTATTAAAGATGTACTTAATGGAGAAAAATCTTCTAAAGTATCTAAGAAAAAATCTACTAAAGATACAAAAAAAAGTACTAGTAGCAAAAAAGAGGAAACTAAAGATAAATCAAAAGATAAAGATAAATCAAAAGATAAATCAAAAGATAAAACTAAATCTAAAAAGAAAGAACCAAGTAAAAAAAGTAAAGAGAAATCAGAAAAAGATAAAAAAGCTGCGTAACTAACTGTTTCAATTTTACAAACTCTGTGTATATCTAAAATGTACACAGAGTTAAAATATAGAGAATCTAGACTAAACTATGTAAATCACCCTACTACCACTTTGCTCAAAAAATTCACTATAAAATTTCGAGCTAAACTTAAAAGCCTCATTTGTCAAATTAACCAACGGTGTAGCCTTGCCAAGCTTTGGCGAAATAAACGCCCCAGCCGCAGAGCTACCACCAGTTGCAGGAGAATTCGCCCTATCAACCAAAACCACACTAACACCAAATCTCTTAGCCCACCAAGCCACCATAACCCCAGCAATACCAGCACCAACCACTGCAATATCGTATATCTTCATATCTACTCTTTGTAATAAACTTCTACTCTTTCAACCTCTTAATGCACACCTCTTTTTTATCTTTACTAATCTCAAGCCGTTTTTCTAACATATAGTATGGCACAAGCTCTTTTGTATTAGAGTTATACAGCCTTGCATATTTGTAAAGTAGTGGGTCGTTGTTTATCTGCCAACTGTTTGGGTTGATAAAACACCATTTCTTTTCAGTTAATACTTCATAAGCACCATTTTCTAATGGCAAAAGAGTCGATATGCTCTTTGGATTATTTCTATCGCTTATATCCACAATCGTTACTTGTCCGTCATCTCCACCAAAAGCGATGAACTTTTCATCTATTTTAGTAATGCTTCTAACCAAACCACTACTTTTAATCTCTGAAACTTTTTTTGGGCTTTCTCTGTCGCTTATATCTACAATCGTTACTTGTCTGTCAAATCCACCAAAAGCGATGAAGTTTTCATCTATTTTAGTAATGCTTCTAACTAAACCACTACTTTTAATCTCTGAAACTTTTTTTGGGCTTTCTCTGTCGCTTATATCTACAATCGTTACTTGTCTGTCAAATCCACCAAAAGCGATG
>CAMZLH010000001.1 GCA_947311565.1 uncultured Nitratifractor sp. | reverse complement strand
TGTCCTCACTGTGGTAGAGTTCTATATATTGAGGTTGATAAAGAGAGTATAGAGGCTTAGTAAAGTGTTTTACTACATCTACTACATAATACTTCTTATCCTCTATATACTATCTCTACCACTTTTGGCTATTATGCTTTTAATACAAAAGTATAAAGAGTCTGTGCCTGCAAGATTTTTTTTACATAACAACCCTCCTTTAAAAGAGGGTGGAGTTCATTTTCATATCTGTAGCTATGGAGAGGCTAGATCGATTAATAGTTTGGTTAATAAGCTAGATAGAGATAAGCTTAGGTTTAGTGCTGTAACTTATACTGGTTTTGGTGTAATAAAAGAGTACTCTAAAGAGAGTAGGTATCTTCCATTTGAGATTTTTTTACCATTTTGGATTAAGAGACAAAAGGTACTAGTTGTAGTTGAAGCAGAACTTTGGTATATGCTTTTTATGCAATATAAAAAGCTAAATTGTAAAACAATTTTAGTAAATGCAAGAGTTAGTGAGAAATCACTACCTAAATATATGCGTTTTAAGTGGGTATATAAGAGAATTTTTGAAAATATTGACTCTATATATGCACAGACATATGAGGATGCACGAAGAATTAAGTTATTAGGTGGCAATAATATTAAGATTTTAGGTAATTTAAAATTTTCTAATATAGCAAAAGTGACTAAAGAGTTTCCTAAAAATTATAAAGTAGTAGTAACAGCAGGTAGTACACACGAGGGTGAAGAGGAGCTTATTTTTAGTGCTTATAAGGTGCTAAAAGATGTTGAAAATGCTCAGCTTATAGTAGTACCTAGACATCCACATAGGTTCGATAAAGTAGCAACATATCTAGAGAAAGAGGCACTTAAGAGTAAATTAACCTTTAGTAGATACTCTGAAAGTAGAGAGTTTAATAGTGATATTGTACTGATTGATGTAATGGGAGAGCTTATTAATGCATATGCAATGAGTGATATTGTAGTATTAGGTGGAGCATTTGTAGATTCTGGTGGACACAATGCAGCAGAAGCGGCACAGTTTGGTTGCAAAATAATAACAGGTCTTAACTATTATAATCAAGTAGAGTTATTTAAGTTAATAGATGGCATTAGTATAATAAAAAATAGTGAGCTTGATGAGAAGTTACTTGATTATGCTGCATTGCCAAACACAAAAGTAGATGTAAAAGTAAATTTAGATGAGTTATTATTGGAGATAGAGAGTGTTTTATAGTGTTAAAGATAACTTTATAACACTAAAAATAAAAGCTCAACCAAATGCTAGTAGAAGTGAAATTGTAGGACTTTATGGAGAAGATTCAATTAAAGTAAGAGTTGCAGCCCCTGCAGTAGAGGGTGCTGCTAATAAAGAGTTAATTAAATTTATTGCTAAAAAATTTAAAGTTTCTAAAAGTAGCGTAGAGCTTGTTGGTGGACAAAGTAGTAAGATAAAATTAATTAAATTGGAGCTAACTAAGAAGTTAGAAGAGTTTATAGAGGATTTAAATAGTGGAAGAGAAGGCGTATAAATTATTAGGCATTCAGCTTGGAATATCTGGTAAAAGAGCAAAAGAGTTAATAGATAGAGGTTTAGTTTATGTTGGAGATAGAAAGCTAAAGATTGCACGTGCTGTAATGAGTGAGGATACTAAGTTTCGTGTAGAGATGCCTAGTAAAATTCATAAAATATATGAAAATAGTGATATATTAGTTGTTAATAAACCAGCTTTTTTAGATAGTTATGAAGTTGAAGCATCTTATGAAGGTGCTAAACTTATTCATAGATTAGATAGAGAGACAAGTGGTGTTTTACTTTTAGCTAAGAGTGATGAGTTTTTAAAAAAAGCTATAGAGGCATTTAGAAATAGATTGGTTAAAAAATTCTATACTGCATGGGTAGAGGGTGTAATTTTTGAAGAGATAGTAATAGACTCGCCTATACATACAATAAAAGGTCCAAAGTCTATCTCTAAAATAGATACTAGACTTGGAAAAGATGCAATAACAATTGTAAAACCAAATGAGATACAGGGTAAAAAAAGTAAAGTAGATCTAGAGATAAAGACTGGTAGAACACATCAAATTAGATTACATCTGTCATCTATAGGTAATCCAGTTGTTGGAGATGAGCAGTATGGAAGCCCAACTAAATCTAAAAGAGTTTTGCTACATGCTAGTAAAATAGAGATATTTGGAGAGGTCTATATAGCTCCAGAGCCAAAAGATATAGTAAGATACAAGTAAATTTAGATAAAATTATAAAAATATTTTCCAAGGGGTAAAAATGTTTGATACTCTAACAGAGAGTTTTAAGAGTGCAATAGGAAAAATTAGATTTCATGACGATGAAAAGGCACTAAAAAAGGCATTAATAGAACTTAAAAAATCACTACTTAAGAGTGATGTTCATCATAAAGTTGTTAAAGATTTAATTGCTAATGTAGAGAAAGATGTAAAAGCTGTTGGTGTAGGTAAAGATGCTTTCTTAAACTCTATAAGCAGAAGATTAGTAGATATATTAACAGCAGAAGGGAATCAAGGTTTTGTATTTGCATCAAAACCACCAACTGTTGTATTAATGACTGGTTTACAAGGTAGTGGTAAGACAACTACAACAGGTAAATTAGCTCTTATGCTTAAAGAGCAAAAAAAGAAAAAAGTTTTAATAGCTGCTGCCGATTTACAGAGATTAGCTGCTGTTGAACAGCTTCGTCAAATTACAGAGCAAATAGAGGTCGATTTAGTTGCAGATGAGAATTTAACTCCAGAGCAGATTGTAAAAGAGGCCTTAAAGAGAGCAGAAGATGGACTTTATGATGTACTTTTAATAGATACAGCAGGTCGTTTGGCAATTGATGATGAGCTTATGGATGAACTATTTCGTGTAAAAGGTGTTGCTAATCCAGATGAGATTTTCTATGTAGCAGATGCAATGACAGGTATAGATGCAGTTAGAACGGCATCTACTTTTAAAGAGAAAATTGGAATAACAGGTGTAGTTTTAAGTAAATTTGATGCCGATAGCAAAGGTGGAGTGGCACTTGGTGTTGCACATCAAGTTGGAGTACCACTTAGATTTATTGGTAGTGGTGAGAAGATGCCAGATTTAGAGAGCTTTATTCCAGATAGAATCGTAAGTCGTTTAATGGGTGCTGGAGATTTAGAGTCTTTAATGGAAAAAACTGCAGCAGTAATAGATGAGAAGAGTGCTAAAAAGATAACTAAAAAGATTAAGAAGGGTCAGTTTAACTTTAATGATTTTTTAGATCAGATGGAGCAGATGAAAAAGCTAGGTTCTATGAAATCTTTAATTAGTATGATACCAGGAATGAGCTCTGTTGCTAAGCAGATTGGGGATTTAGATTTAGAGAACTCTAAAGAGGTTAAACAGATAAAAGCGATGATAAGCTCAATGACAAAAAAAGAGCGTGAAAACCCAGACCTACTAAATAATACAAGAAAGCGTCGTATAGCAGCTGGTGCTGGGCTTGATCAGATGCAAGTAAATAGAGTACTAAAGCAGTTTAAAAATGCTGCTAAAATGGCTAAAAAAATGTCTGGCAAAGGTGGAATGAAACAGATGCAAGATATGATGAAGCAGATGCAAGGTGGTGGTGGAGTTCCTCCTGGATTGATGAAGTAGAGATAAAATATATTTATCTCTCTAATCTAAATTAACTAAAGTGTTGACCTTTGCATGGGTAGTAATTGTTGATTTTATCTGTAGTTTGTGCAAATAGCGTTAGAGGTGTTTTTGTAAGATTTGCTATCTGTTGAACTCTATTTAAATTATCTTTACTAAATGCTATTAACATCTCATACTCTTCGCCACTCTCTCCAATATGTGTAGGAATTACTTTAAGCTCTTTTAGGTAAAGATTACTCTCTTTAAGTAGTTTATTAGTGTCACAATATAAACCATCGCTTATATCCATGCCAGCACTTAACCAAGGAGTAGCAGCTTTTACAAAATCAATATGTAGCTTTGGTTTATAAAATTTTGAATTACTACTTATTTTCTCCCCTAGAAAGAGTTTTTCTAGATCTCTTTTAGAGCTTCCAAGAGTTCCTGTGTAAGCTAAAAAATCGCCACAATTTAAGCTATCTCTTCTTAGAGGATTTTTTGCAGAGCCTATCATTGTAATTACTATGCCAAGTTTGTCACTTCCTATAGTATCACCACCAATTATCTCTATTTCATACTCTTTGGCTAAGAGTGATAGATGTTTAGCTAACTCTTTAACATCTCTTTTTTTAATATTTTTTGGAAATGCAACAGTTATTAGCATATATTTTGTAGTTGCATTCATAGCTACCATATCTGATAGATTAACCATAAAAGCTTTATATGCAATCTGCTCTATGCTCATCCACTCTCGTTTAAAGTGTGTATCTTCCCAAAAGGCATCCATAGCAAAAACTTGGCCATCTATAACAGCACCATCATCACCAATATGGGAAGTTTTTATTTTATCTATCCAATAGCTCTCTAAATCCAAAGGTATCCTTAATCTATATAGTTATCTTTTTTAAGCTTTTTCTCTTCTATTAATTCACGATAAATTAATGCAATAATTCCTGTGGATACAACTAAGACTAGAGCGGTAATTGTTACTTTTATAAACTTATCCCAATCCATCCAACTACCCCAAAGTTGCCCAATTAATAGAAGTGAATATATAAAAAGTATTATAGCACTAATAATACCAGCTACTCTCATTGCTTTCATTTTGCCTCCCTTTTTAAAATAACAACATAGGCCTCTCTTTTCCATAAAAGAAGCATTCTTCTCATATCTTTTTCCATTGTTACAACTTCCCATCCATCTTTGGCATTTTTGTTTAGAAACTCTGTAAATTTTAATGGATCAATTTTTGATTGCCCTAATAGTAAAGAACCCAACATCCCCTCTTGATAAAGAACTGCTTTATATTCGTACATTTTTTGAAGCCTTAAAAGTAATTTATGATATTATATCTAAAAATAATAGATTATTTGTAAAGGAACTTTATTATGTCAAACGAGAATATAAAAATTTTAATTATAGAAGATGATCCAGATCTTTTAATGGTACTTAGTATGTATCTAAAAAAATATGGTATGGATACAGAGTGTGTAGAAGACCCTTATTTAGGTTTGTCTCTTCTTACTCAAAAAAACTTTGATCTTATTATTTTAGATTTAACTCTACCTGGTATGGATGGGCTAGAGGTGATTCAAAAAATACGCGAAAACTCAAATATACCTATTATTATATCTTCGGCTAGAAATGATTTAACAGATAAAGTAATCGGCTTAGAACGTGGCGCCGATGACTATATGCCTAAACCATATGATCCTAGAGAGTTAGTAACAAGAATCAAGACAATACTTAGAAGAACAAATGCAGTAGCAGAAAAAGTTCATAATGGAGATTTTATAGTTGATAATGCAGGACACAATATTAAGTTTAAATCTAAAATATTAGATTTAACAGCAGCAGAGTTTGATATATTAGATATATTAATTCAAAATAGAAACTCTGCTATTTCAAGAGAGCAGTTGTTATATGAGAGTAGTCATATCGATGATAGTAGCTCTATAAAAAATATAGATGTTATTATCTCTAGAGTGCGCTCAAAATTAGCAAAAATTGATGAGACTAAAAGTTATATTAAGCCAGTTCGTGGAGTTGGATATATATTGATCGATGAGGCATAGTATATGAAGAATATCTCAGTAACTACCTTTATACATACAATATTTATATTGGCATTGGTGGTTATCTCTCTTACTTTTTTTATTCTTTTAAATGCCACTGAAGACCAAAGAAATTTACAACAGATATATAAGTATAAATTTATTGCAAATACATATATATTGACAAAAAATTTAAAACCAAAAGATATAGAACTTAAGAAATTGTATAAAAAATACTCTCTTAAAAGTATTCCAATAGAAGAGAGTAAAAAAGTTATAGAAGATAAAGGTGAAACAGTTTTTAGTGGTAGCTCAATATATGGAGAGGTTAGGGTATTTAAAGTTGATAATCGATACTTGATATATGCAAATAGATACAATTTTGAGCAGATGTTAGAGGATATGCATCCAATAGACTATACAACACAATATATATTTACAGTAGCACTATTTTTAGTTGTTCTCTTGTTGGTTTTGTATCTTATGTTACTTAAAAAGATAGCTCCACTAAAGAGACTACATAAGCAAATAGAGAGGTTTGCTACAGGTGATCTAGATATAAATATAGACTATAGAGGTGATGATGAAATAGCAAGAATAGCAAAAAGTTTTGATAAAGCAATTAAGTATATTAAACAACTAATCTCATCTAAAAATCTATTTATGAGAAATATTATGCATGAGCTTAAGACTCCAATTACTACAAGTAGAATTGCCGCTGATACCGTAGAAGATGAGAGTGTCAAAAGACTATTGGTTAGATCATTCGATAGAATGAATGGGCTAATAGAGGAGTTAGCAGAGATAGAGAGAGTAACAATGTATACATTTACACCTAAAAAAGGTATCTATCTATTTAGTGAAATTTTTAAAGAGGCAGAGAGTATGTTACTTAAGAGTAGTGAACTATATAGCTTTGAGTATAAAGATAACGAAGTTTTCACAGATAAAGATATGTTAGCATTAGTACTTAAAAACTTAATAGACAATGCAATTAAATATGGAGAAGATAGTAGAGCTAATATAGTTGTTGTAGGTAATAAGATTTTAGTAAAATCAAAAGGTGAAAGATTAAAAGAGAGTCTATCTTTTTATACTGAACCATTTTCGCAAGATGAAAAAAGGTCAGCTGGCTTTGGATTGGGTTTATATATTGTTTATACAGTTTTAGATAAATTAGATTATGACTTTAGATATAGATATATAGAAGAAGAGAGAGAGAATATTTTTGAGATTTTAATGTATTAGAGTTTTAGAAACTATTATAGAGGTAAAATAGGCTGATAAATATATTCTCACCCATAAGTGTAGAGACCTATGGGTACTTAATGAGATAATAAGAGTTATCTATCTTGAAATAATCAATGATTGTATCTCTCTGTCGTGTGCTACACTATCAAAAGTAGCCCCTAAAGTTTTACAAATAGAAAGTGTATCATTTAGAGCTATCGCTAAAGAGCTTGTAGCTCCTGGGCTTGGGGTCATATTAAATATTAATCCTCCCTCTTCTATTTTTGCTTCTCCTAATAGTAGTTTTTGATTCTTTTTATCAATTACTTGTGGACGCATTCCTCCATAACCTTTCGCAAAAGTTAAATCTTGTTCTGATAAAGAGGGGATCACTTTACGAGCATCTTTTACAAAGATTTTTTTACCTATCATAGGCATCTCTTCAAGTATATTTCTTAAAATATATCGACGAATTGTTTTATCTTTAATCAAAGACATATATACCTTAGTTACATCCTCATCAATATTTAAAGCAGACATTAAATCTTTAAGATGTAAGGTATGATAACGCTCTAATTTTGGCAAGGCAAAAGCTGTAGGTCCAAAACGAGTGTTCCAATTTTGAGTAACATCTGGATCTGCATGAATGGCAGCAAATGGTAGCTTTGGGTTTTGCATTGTATAAACTTTTGAATTTAAAAGCTTCTCTTTCGTAAAGAAAAAACTCCCACCAATTGGTAAAATAGCATACTCTGAGCCATAGCCCATTGACTGAGCAAAAAGTAGTGAATATGCCCCTGCATTTACTACAACTGATTTAGCTCTAAAGGTAGTGGTGTCAGTTGTTATCTTATAGTAACCATCAAGATCAGACTCTATTTTGGTTACCTCTTCGTTGTAGCGCATCTGCACATTTTTATTAGTATCTAATGCTTTTTGTACAAAACTCTCGCTTAAAACTTTATAGTTCACTGTAGTAATCTGACCTCTAGCACCCATTGCTAACACTGGTTCGCTTCTACCTTCTAAAAGTTTAGGTTCAAACTCTTTTAAAAACTCTTCATCCCAGAGTTCAAGATAAGGATAGAGTACTTTAAACTCCTCATAACGTTTTTTTAGTTGTAATATCTCATCTTCACCCACAGCCAAAAGCATCTTGTCTCCTCTAAATCCACTCTTATCTACTTCATCAAAGTTTTGAATGTAGTTAGAGACCATAGAGGAGTTTTTCTTTACTGTAGTAGCTTTTTCATAGGTATAATTACTCTCAATATCACCTACATGCAGTGTTTGAGAGTTTGCTTTAGGATTAGAGTTTAATTCACTCACTTCATCATATTTTTCAAACAAAATTAAGTTTTTTAAGTTTGTATATTGTGCAAGAGTAAAGAGTAGTGATGTTCCAGCTACACCACCACCTACAACGGCTGTGTCAAAGAGTTTATTTATAAGCATATCGCTATCCTAGTATTAAAATTTATATACATCAAAAGCTTACTCTTTTAAACTTAAATAAGAATTAAAGCAATAAAATGGGAGTACTATATATCAAAATTGATTTTTGCTACGATATGTATATATTCATATATTGATTTTAAATTATAAGTTTGTGGTATGCATGCCAAAGATGGAACTTTGGCACAGAGAGGTATTTATATTGCTATCAAATTGTTAATTATATAACATTTTCTGCTCTTTTTCTAAATTTGTCTTTATACTTACCTTTTAGAGGTTTATCATTGTCAAAAATGCCATTTTCTAAATCTTTAATCTTGTTAAAAATTAATTGCTGATTCTCTTTATCTATTTTGGATAACTCTTTTAGTGCATACTTTGGAATAATAATTTTATACATTAACTTAACCCAAGCTCTTTTGCTACCTGTTCAAGTGTGAAAACTTCTACATTCCTTTTTTTACTTCATCTATTCGTTTATCTGAAATAATTCCATCTTATGTATCAAAATAGGCACTAATAGATTTTTCTATTAGATATGTTCTTGTTCTATCAAGCTCTTTTGCATATTCATCTAAGTTATCTAACAACTCTTTATCTAATCTAATATTGATTGCCTTTTTCATTGTAAACCTTTGTATATATTTGTAGATACATTATAATAATACATTTGCGATAAGTATGTCAAGTTTTTATTATAATGTGTTGATTGTTATTTTGGAATATATCTACTTACAAAGTTGCGATAAAGGATAATATAATTTTGGAGCAATAGAAAAGCTATTCGTAATGTGTCCACATTCTATAAATTTTAATAATTTTATCTTTTTCAAAAACTTCATAAACTAATCTATGTTGCTTGTTGATTCTTCTTGATATTTTACCTTTTAGAGAGCCACTTAAAAACTCAAATTTAGGTGGATACCTAAAAGGGTCTTGCTCTATTATATCTAAAAGCTGTTCGGTTTTTTGTTTTAATCCACTTTTACTTAAATTTTTGGCATCTTTTTTAGCTTGTGATGAGAATAGAAGTTTATACATAATCTACCAATCAAGCTCTTCTCTTGTAACATAATTTTCCAAAGGTTCGTTAGATGCTTTTAATATGCTCTCTTCCATACCTTTAATACTTTTTAAATACTCTGTATCTGATACTGTATTGTCAATATCGATTATTTCAACACCTTTATCTTTAAAGCTTTGCAATAGCCAAAAAAATTTATCTTTTATTTTATCATCTATTTTGATAGTAATAGTCTGCATAAAAGCTCCTTTTTTATATATTATACAAAAATATACTTTATTATGCAAATTTAGTTGTTGATTTTTTTTTATTTGAGATTATTGAGTTTAATATCGCTCCCAAATTGCATTTGGGAGTGTATATATCTGACAACTAAACAATATTACCATAAAATATATGCTAAAATATAAAATAAATCTTAGGATATAAATATGGGTAGAAGTAGATATAAAATATATGAACCAACTTATCCACACTTTGTAACCTTTACTATACTTCATTGGATACCAATATTTACAAATAAAGAGAGTGTCCAAATTGTAATTGACTCTTTAAAATATCTGCAAAAAGAGGATGATTTAAAGATATATGCTTTTGTAATATTAGAAAACCATATGCATTTAATTGTTAAAAGTGATAACTTGCCAAAAACTATACAAAAATTTAAAAGACATACAGCTAAATATATTATTGCCTTACTTAAGGAGAAAGGTGTAACTACTATATTAGACCAATTAGCTT